>NZ_JBWKQB010000007.1:165466-182059 GCF_059418545.1 Pseudomonas sp. GW821-FHT07G10
AGTCATTCCCACGCAGAGCGTGGGAACGATCAGTGGCACACAAAAAAGCCCATGACACGTCATGGGCTTTTTAATTTCAGCGAGCTGCGTTTAAACGTAGAACGACTTCAGCGGCGGGAAGCCATTGAACTCAACGGCGCTGTAGCTGGTGGTGTATGCGCCGGTGGACAGCCAGTACAAGCGGTCGCCGATGGCCAGGTTCAGTGGCAAGCCGTACTTGTAGTTCTCGTACATGATGTCGGCGCTGTCGCAGGTTGGGCCGGCGATGACCACTTCTTCCATCTCGCCTTTTTTCTCGGTCCAGATCGGGAACTTGATGGCTTCGTCCATGGTTTCGATCAGGCCGGAGAATTTGCCCACATCCGTGTACACCCATCGCTCTACAGCGGTACGGGATTTACGGGCTACCAGCACCACTTCGCTGACCAGGATGCCGGCGTTGGCGATCAGCGAACGGCCTGGTTCCAGGATGATTTCCGGGAGGTCGTCACCGAAATCTTCCTTGAGGAAACGGATGATTTCTTCGGCGTAGGTTTCCAGGCTGTTGGTGCGGGTGATGTAGTTGGCCGGGAAGCCGCCGCCCATGTTGATCAGCTTGAGGTGGATGCCGTCTTCTTCTTTCAGACGTTCGAAGATCACTTTGACCTTGGCGATTGCTGCGTCCCAGACGCTGATGTCGCGCTGCTGCGAACCAACGTGGAACGATACGCCGTATGGCACCAGGCCCAGGTCGCGAGCGAGGATCAGCAGGTCCATGGCCATGTCGGTCTGGCAGCCGAATTTGCGCGACAGTGGCCAGTCAGCCGTGGTCGAGCCTTCGGTGAGGATGCGCACATAGACTTTCGAGCCCGGTGCAGCCTTGGCGATGTTGCGCAGGTCCGCTTCGGAGTCGGTGGAGTACAGACGCACGCCCTTCTCGTAGAAGTAGCGGATGTCCCTGGATTTCTTGATGGTGTTGCCGTAGCTGATGCGATCCGGGCTGACGCCCTGGTTCAGGACTTTATCGAGCTCGTAGATCGAGGCGATGTCGAAGCTCGAACCTTTCTCTTTGAGCAGGTCGATGATTTCGACGGCCGGGTTGGCCTTGACCGCGTAGTAAACCTTGGCAAATTCGAAACCAGCGCGCAGGTCGTCATAGGCCTGGGCAATCATCGCGGTGTCGATGACCACGAACGGGGTTTCTTGTTTGTCGGCGAAGGCCTTCATTTTCTGAAAGGTTTCGCGCGCGAAATAGTCTTCGACATTGATCGACATACTTGGGAGCTCCTAATGGCAAACGGGTAAAAACAATGGGTGCAAATGAACGTCCTCCGTATCCCCACTTTGGTTCGCCTACTTCCCAAGGCATGTCCGCCGAAAGCAAAAAGGTCAACCGTGCAGAGCGCTACGGGTGACCTTGCTGTCTCGTCGTCAGTACTTGAGCCGGATGGATCGTTTCCAGCATGGACGTTCGGCGCGAACTTTAGGGCGTGAGGAGCTTGAGATCAACAAAAAATGTCGCGTTTTTGCACGCGTCCGTCGCGAGCTCCTGGTCAGCCACTTATGTAACCGACCCAGATGACAGGCTGATGTTCCCCGATCGGGGGAAATGGGCAGGATTTTCTGACAGACCGAGTCCTTGCCCGCGATGTCGTCAGATCAGGCCGGGGCCGCTTTGTCAGGCCGATGGTTGGTTTTCGGTTCCTGATGTGCTCAACGGTTCGGTTCCGGGTTCAACTTGGGCTATAATCGCGGCCCTTTTTTTGAATCACCTGCCAGGCGATTTCCCATGACCAAACAGGCCGCCGAAGTCGCGAAACGCCGCACTTTCGCCATTATTTCCCACCCCGATGCGGGTAAAACCACCATCACCGAGAAGTTGTTGCTGATGGGCAAGGCTATTGCGGTGGCCGGTACGGTCAAATCCCGTAAGTCGGACCGTCATGCCACCTCCGACTGGATGGAAATGGAAAAGCAGCGTGGTATCTCCATTACCACGTCGGTCATGCAGTTCCCGTATCGCGATCACATGATCAACCTGCTCGACACCCCGGGCCACGAAGACTTCTCCGAAGACACCTACCGCACCCTGACTGCGGTCGACTCGGCGCTGATGGTGCTCGACGGCGGTAAAGGCGTCGAACCACGGACCATCGCCCTGATGGACGTCTGCCGTTTACGCGATACACCGATTGTCAGCTTCATCAACAAACTCGACCGGGACATTCGTGACCCCATCGAGCTGCTCGACGAGATCGAAGCGGTCCTGAAGATCAAAGCCGCGCCGATCACTTGGCCGATCGGTTGCTACCGCGACTTCAAGGGCGTGTACCACCTCGCCGACGACTACATCATTGTTTACACCGCCGGCCACGGCCACGAGCGCACCGATGTGAAAATCATCAAGAAGCTCGATTCCGATGAAGCCCGCGCGCACCTGGGTGATGAATACGACCGTTTCGTCGATCAACTGGAGCTGGTGCAGGGTGCTTGCCACGAATTCAATCAACAGGAATTCATGGACGGCCAGCTGACCCCGGTGTTCTTCGGGACCGCCCTGGGCAACTTCGGTGTCGATCACGTGCTCGACGCCGTGGTCGACTGGGCGCCCAAGCCGCTGGCCCGTGTCGCGAACGAGCGTACGGTCGAGCCGGTTGAGGAGAAATTCACCGGCTTCGTGTTCAAGATCCAGGCAAACATGGACCCTAAACACCGTGACCGGATTGCCTTCATGCGTATTTGTTCCGGCAAGTACGACAAGGGCATGAAAATGCGCCACGTACGGACTGGCAAGGATGTGCGGATCGGCGATGCGCTGACCTTCTTCTCCTCCGAGCGTGAGCAACTGGAAGAAGCCTTCGCCGGCGACATCATCGGCCTGCACAACCACGGCACGATCCAGATCGGCGACACCTTCACCGAAGGCGAGGTACTGGGTTTCACCGGGATCCCGCACTTCGCCCCGGAACTGTTCCGTCGCGTGCGTCTGAAGGACCCGCTCAAGTCCAAGCAGCTTCGACAAGGCCTGCAACAGCTGGCCGAAGAAGGCGCAACCCAGGTGTTCTTCCCGGAGCGCAGCAACGACATCATCCTTGGCGCCGTTGGTGTGCTGCAGTTCGATGTGGTCGCCAGCCGCTTGAAAGAGGAATACAAGGTCGAGTGCGCTTATGAGCCGATCACCGTGTGGTCCGCCCGCTGGATTGATTGCAGCGATAAGAAGAAGCTGGAAGAGTTCAGCGTCAAGGCTGTGGAAAACCTCGCCCTCGACGGCGGCGGTCACCTGACTTACCTGGCCCCGACCCGGGTCAACCTGGCCTTGATGGAAGAGCGCTGGCCGGACGTGAAATTCCGTGCGACGCGTGAGCATCACTAAGCACTGGCTGGTGACACCCGAAAGCCCACTGTGAAAACAGTGGGCTTTTTTTTTGCAGGCGACTTCGATCTTTGTGGCGAGGGAGCTTGCTCCCGTTGGGCTGCGGCCCTGAATTCATCCGGCACGGTGTTTCAGGAACACCGCATCTAACTGTTTCACTTCTGCTGCACCCGAGCGCGGACCGACCAGTGGGAGCCAGCTCTCTAGCCACAAGTATTCGTCATTCATTAAATAGCGATTTGAAATAAACATTAGTCCAAACCCGTCTGTTGACGAAGGGCATTTGGTGACCTTCATTAGTGTCCTATCTGGTGTATCCCGTGTATCCGGACTAGATTTCAGACAGCGCTGCGGTCCTTGCGCACAAGGTCTGTGGCTTCGGTGATTCACCTACGAAAGGATGGAATCAGCTATGAGCATTTTTCAACGCATGGTTTTACTGATCAAAGTGCTGGTGTTGCTGTCGGTGGGCACTTCGGCAGCGTGGGCGAGCAGCGGCGCGGTACAGGACCAGGGTTTCTGGGCGGCAAAAAGTGTTCAGAGCAGTGTTTTGATTGCCGCCAAGTCCGAATCCGAACCTGGAGGGCAGGATCAGGGCGGCAGTAAAGGCGATGACGACTCGACCACCGACGATAATCCCGAAGACGATACCCAGGGTTAAAGATCCAGACAAAAGAAAACCCCTCTTGCCGGACTGATGCGCAATCCTGATGGAGGGGTTTGGATAACTAGTTGAAAGCGCCCCAAGAGGGCGCTTTCTCATGCCCGGCTTATACGACGAATTGCTCGGCGTAATGGCAGGCCACCTGGCGGTTGTCGAGTGAGCGCAGGACCGGCTCTTCGGTGCTGCAGCGCTCGGTGGCGTACGGGCAGCGCTTGTGGAAGGCGCAGCCGGACGGCGGATTGAGCGGGTTAGGCAATTCGCCGACGATCTTGATTTTCGGCTTGCTCGGGTCCGGATGGATGGTCGGTGTAGCCGACAGCAGTGCCTGGGTGTAGGGGTGCAGAGGACGAGTGTAGATGTCTTCTTTGGGACCCATTTCCACCGGACGGCCGAGATACATCACCAGCACCTGATCGGCGACGTGGCGCACCACCGCGAGGTTGTGAGAGATGAACACGTAGGCAGTGTTGAACTCTTGCTGAAGGTCCATGAACAGGTTGAGTACCTGCGCCTGAATCGACACGTCGAGGGCCGAAGTCGGTTCGTCCGCCACCAGCACTTTGGGTTGCAACATCATCGCTCGAGCCAAGGCAATCCGCTGGCGCTGACCACCGGAGAACATGTGTGGGTAACGCTGGTAGTGCTCAGGGCGCAAGCCAACCTGTTTCATCATCGCCTGGACTTTCTCGCGACGCTCGGCGGCGGACAGACTGGTGTTGATCAGCAGCGGTTCAGCGAGCTGGTCGCCGATTTTCTGCCGTGGATTCAAGGAGGCGTAAGGGCTCTGGAAAACCATCTGCACATCTTTGCGCAGCTGCTTGCGTTCGGCCTTGTTGGCACCGGCCACTTCTTGCCCTGCGATTTTCAGCGAACCGGAGGAGGGTTCTTCGATCAGCGTCAGGGCGCGGGCCAGGGTCGATTTACCGCAGCCCGACTCGCCTACAACAGCGAGGGTCTTGCCGGCTTCCAGTTCGAACGACACGCCATTGAGCGCGCGAACCAGCGCGGTGCCTTTGAACAGGCCTCGGGAAACTTCGTAGTGACGGGTAAGGTCGCGGGCGGTGAGAACGACGCTCATTACGCCACCTCCTGATTCAAGGGGTAGAAGCAGCGGGCGAGGCTGTTGGTTTTCGGGTCCAGACCTGGACGTTGTTGACGACAGCTGTCCTGCACGTACGGGCAGCGCGGCGACAGCAGGCAGCCTTGCGGACGGTCATAACGGCCGGGAACGATGCCCGGCAGGGTGGCCAGGCGCGAGGAACCCAGGCTGTGTTCGGGAATGGCCTTGAGCAGCGCTTCGCTGTACGGGTGCGCCGGGATGTCGAACAACTGCGGCACCTGACCGACCTCTACCGCTTGGCCGGCGTACATCACGCACACGCGCTGAGCGGTTTCGGCAACCACCGCCAGGTCGTGAGTGATCAGCACCAGGCCCATGTTGTGCTCTTGTTGCAGGTTGAGCAGCAGGTCCATGATCTGCGCCTGAATCGTCACGTCCAACGCGGTGGTCGGTTCGTCAGCGATCAGCAGTTTGGGTTCGCCGGCAATCGCCATGGCAATCGCCACACGTTGGCTCATACCGCCGGAGAGTTGATGCGGGTAGGCGTCCATACGGCTCGCGGCGCCCGGGATTTCGACTTTTTCCAGTAGCTCGATGGCGCGCTTGCGGGCGGCCTTGCTGGACATTTTCAGGTGCAGACGCAGCACTTCTTCGATCTGGAAACCCACGGTGTAGCTCGGGTTCAGTGCGGTCATCGGATCCTGGAAAACCATCGCCAGGTCCTTGCCGACAATGCGCCGACGTTGGCGGGCGCTGAGCTTGAGCATGTCCTGGCCGTCGAAGCTGAGGGCGTCAGCGGTGACGATGCCCGGGTGCTCGATCAGGCCCATCAGCGCCATCATGGTCACGGACTTGCCGGAACCCGATTCGCCAACGATGGCCAGTACTTCGCCCTTGTCCACGGAAAGGTCGAGACCGTCGACCACCGGTACGGCGTTTTTGTCGCCAAAGCGAACGTTGAGATTCTTGATTTCTAACAGTGACATTTGAATCTCCTCAGGCGGCGTTCTTGAGTTTCGGGTCCAGCGCATCGCGCAGGCCGTCACCCATCAAGTTGATTGCCAGCACGCTGAGCAAAATGGTCAAACCAGGCAGGCTCACGACCCACCAGGCGCGTTCGATGTAGTCGCGAGCCGAAGCCAGCATGGTGCCCCACTCAGGGGTTGGCGGTTGTACGCCAAGGCCGAGGAAGCCCAGGGCTGCGGCATCGAGAATCGCCGAGGAGAAGCTCAAGGTCGCCTGAACGATCAGCGGCGCCATGCAGTTAGGCAGCACGGTGATGAACATCAGGCGCGGCAGACCGGCACCGGCCAGGCGCGCGGCGGTCACGTAGTCGCGGTTCAGTTCGCCCATCACCGCAGCGCGGGTCAGACGGACATAGGACGGCAACGAAACCACGGCAATGGCGATGACGGTGTTGATCAGGCCAGGGCCGAGGATGGCAACAATCGCCACAGCCAGCAGCAAGGAGGGCAGGGCCAGCATGATGTCCATCAGGCGCATGATGGTCGGGCCGAGCACGCGCGGGAAGAACCCGGCGAACAGGCCCAGCAGAATGCCTGGAATCAGCGACATGACCACCGATGACAGACCGATCAGCAGCGACAGGCGTGAGCCGGTGATCAGCCGTGACAGCAGGTCACGCCCCAACTCATCGGTACCGAGCAGGAACTGCAGCTGGCCGCCTTCGAGCCAGGCTGGCGGGGTCAGCAGGAAGTCACGGAATTGTTCGCTGGGGTTGTGTGGGGCAACCCATGGCGCGAACAGTGCGCAAAACACCACGAGGATCATGAACAGCAGACCGGCGACCGCCCCTTTGTTTTTCGAGAAGGCTTGCCAGAACTCTTTGTACGGTGATGGATAAAGCAGGCTTTGATCGACTGCTATTGAGGATGTTGGAGTGCTCATTAGTATGATCTCAGCGCTGGTGACGGATGCGTGGGTTGGCAAAGCCGTAGAGGATGTCCACCACGAAGTTGACCATAATCACCAGGCAGGCGATTAACAGGATGCCGTTTTGCACCACCGGGTAGTCTCGGGCGCCAATGGCTTCAATCAGCCATTTGCCGATGCCGGGCCAGGAGAAAATGGTTTCGGTCAGAACCGCGCCGGCCAGCAGGGTGCCGACTTGCAGACCGACAACGGTCAGTACCGGGATCAAGGCGTTACGCAGACCGTGCACAAATACCACGCGCGCTGGCGACAGGCCTTTGGCCCGGGCGGTACGAATGTAGTCTTCGCGCAGCACTTCGAGCATCGAGGAGCGGGTCATCCGGGCGATCACCGCCAGCGGAATGGTGCCGAGCACGATGGCCGGAAGGATCAGGTGATGCAGGGCATCGAAGAAGGCGTTGGTGTCATTGGCCAGCAGGGTGTCGATCAGCATGAAGCCGGTTCTTGGCTCGATGTCGTAAAGCAGATCGATCCGCCCGGAGACTGGCGTCAAGCCCAGCGATACCGAGAAGAACATGATCAGGATCAGGCCCCACCAGAAGATCGGCATCGAATAACCCGCAAGGGAGATGCCCATCACTCCATGGTCGAACAGCGATCCTCGCTTCAAGGCGGCGATCACCCCGGCCAGCAGCCCGAGGACACCGGCGAACAGCAGGGCGGCCGAGGACAGCTCCAGGGTCGCCGGGAACAGCGAGGTGAATTCGGTCCAGACGCTTTCACGGGTACGCAGGGATTCGCCAAGGTCGCCGTGGGCGAGTTTGCCGATGTAGTCCAGATACTGGGCATACAGCGGTTTGTTCAGACCCAGGCGTTCCATTGCCTGGGCATGCATCTCAGGGTCGACCCGACGTTCGCCCATCATCACTTCCACGGGGTCGCCGGGGATCATGCGAATCAAAGCGAAAGTCAGCAAGGTGATGCCGAAGAAGGTGGGGATCAACAACCCCACGCGGCGGGCAATAAAACTAAACATCTTCTGGTGTACCTCATCAGCCGGTTAGGCGTGTCCGGCACCGCTGGGATCAACGGTGACGGACGTTTCTTATCTACTTCACCAGGGTGGTAGCGAAGTTGTTAGTGGTCAGAGGGCTAATGTGATAACCCTCGACGTTCTTGCGCATGGCAGTAAACATTCTTGTGTGTGCCATGCTGATCCAGGGCTGGTCCTGGTGGAAAATCTCCTGGGCTTGCTCATAGAGCGCCGCACGTTCGGCCGGGTCAGTCTTCTCACGGGCCTGGTCGATCAGCGCCTGGAACTTCTCGTTGCACCAGCGGGCGTAGTTTTCGCCGTTTTTCGCCGCCTCACAACTGAGCATAGGCGTCAGGAAGTTATCCGGGTCGCCGTTATCGCCCGCCCATCCGGCGGACACCATATCGTGTTCACCGTTTTTGGCGCGCTTGAGCATTTCCCCCCATTCCATGACGCGGATGTCGAGTTTGATCCCGACCTTGGCCAGATCGGCCTGCATCATCTGTGCGCCGAGCATCGGGTTGGGGTTGGTCGGGCCGCCGCCGTTACGGGTGAACAAGGTGAATACAGTGCCTTCCGGCACGCCGGCTTCCTTGAGCAGGGCGCGGGCCTTGTCCAGGTCGTGGGGCGGGTTCTGCAGTTTACTGTTGTAGCCCAACAAGGTCGGCGGATACGGGTTGACGGCGGTCAGGGCGTTACCCTTGCCGAACAGCGCGTTGACATAGGCCTGCTTGTCGAAGGCGATTTCGACCGCCTGACGTACTCGCACGTCGCTCATGTACTTGCGGGAGGTATTGAGCGCGGTATACGAGGTGGTCATCGCTTCGATTTCATCGACCTTCAGGTCTGGATCAGCCTTGAGGTTTGGAATGTCATCGGGTTTTGGATAGAGGGCGATCTGGCACTCGTTGGCCTTGAGCTTCTGCTGACGCACATTGTTGTCGACGGCGATGGCCAGGATCAGCACTTCACTTGGTGGTGCGCCACGGAAGTAATCGGGGTTGGCTTTGAAGCGAACCTGGGCATCCTTGGCGTAACGCTGGAAGACAAACGGGCCGGTGCCGATCGGTTTGCTGTTGAGGTCGTTGGTCTTGCCAGCCTTGAGCAACTGGTCGGCGTACTCGGCCGGGAAGATCGAGGAGAACGCCATGGCCACGTCAGGCAGGAACGGTGCCTCGGGACGGGTCAGGGTGAACCTGACGGTGTAGTCGTCGAGTTTTTCGACGCTTTTGAGCAGCTCTTTGAAACCCATGCTTTCGAAGTACGGAAAGCCCACGCTGGACTTGTCATGCCATGGGTGTTTCGGGTCCAGCTGACGCTGGAAACTCCAGACCACGTCGTCGGCATTCATGTCGCGGGTCGGCTTGAAGTAGTCAGTGGTGTGGAACTTCACACCTTTGCGCAGGTGGAAGGTGTAGCTCAGGCCGTCCGGGCTGATGTCCCAGCTTTCGGCCAGCGCAGGGGCGATTTCGGTCGTGCCGGGTTTGAAGTCCACCAGACGATTGAAGATGGTTTCGGCCACCGCATCGGCTGTGACTGCAGTCGTGTACTGGACCATATCGAAGCCTTCCGGGCTGGCTTCGGTGCAGACCACCAAGGGTTTGGCCGAAATACCGACAGCGACACTCAACAGCGCGGCAGCAATAGCGGCTTGTAAGGGGAGCATCTTCATTAGGAGCCCTCTGCAATCAATTGAACCAGACTGGCTTGAACGGGGGATTCATCATGAATCCGCCGTTCAACTGGCGCTTTAGAGAATGTTGAATGGAATGGTGGTGACCAGACGGAATTCGTTGATGTTGCCGTCGCCCTGATTCTCACTGGCGCGGTGCGTGGTGTAGGTCGCGCGGACGGCGGTGGCTTTCAGCGGGCCGCTCTGTACGGCGTAGGACGCACCGATGCCGTATTCATAGTGGTGCTCGCCATCCAGGTTTTTCACGTCATAGGCGGTGCCGGTGTAATGCGTACCGTCGATGCCCCAGCCGCGGGCCTGGTAGATGTTGAACTTCAGGCCTGGAACGCCGTATTCAGCCATGTTGAGGCCGTAGGCGATCTGGAAGGACTTTTCGTTCGGGCCGTTGAAGTCCGAAAGCAGGGAGTTGGCCAGGTAGATACCGTTGGTTTCGTGCAGGTAGTCGAAGTACTCGTCACCGTTAATTCCCTGGTAGGAGAACGTCAGGCTATGGGCCTGGTGAGTCAGGCCGAACGACAGCGAGTAGGCATCGTTGTCGATTTCACCCATCTCTTTTTTGCCGGTGTCGACGGTTTTGTAGTAGTTCAGGCCAGTGGTCAGGCTCAGAACCGAGCTATCGCCCAGTTCGTGAGTGGCGCCGAAGTAGTACTGGTTCCAGAAGTCTTCGACATTGGAGGCATACAGGCTGGTCTTCAGGCTTTTCAGCGGCTGGTAGTTGAGGCCGACGATGTTCACGTGGTCGGTTTCAGCGCCGTTGTTGGAGTATTCCGAGCGGAATTTCGACAGGCTTTGCTCGGTCCGTGGCGACACGCGATCGAAGGTACCGGCATCGAACGACAGGTTATTGAATTCTTCGCTGTGGATGCTCACACCTTCGAAACTTGAAGGCAGAGGGCGGTTGCCGATGACATCGACAATCGGTGTGCTGAAGTTCTGGCGACCGGCTGTCAGGGTGGTGTTGGATACACGCGCCTTGACGTTGGCCAGACCCAGTTTGCTCCATTGATCTAGCGGATCACCGCTGCTGTCAGTCAGGGTCCGGTTGCTCCCACTGGCGCCACCGTTACCAGCCGCGACGTCGTGACGGCTGCGATCCAGAGCAATCGCGTTGTACGCCGCGACTTCAGTACTGAAACCTACAGTGCCTTGGGTAAAGCCCGAGGTGTAATTGAGGATTGTGCCTTGAACCCAGTTGATACGACGTGGAGTCGTGGTGAGCGCGCCGTCTTTTTGATATTTGAAGCGGTCATCACGACGCTTCAACTCGTTGGCATACCAGTTACGGGTAGTCCCCGACAGGCTTTGCCCTTCGATAAAACCTTTGGTATCGGCCTGTGCGCTGGTGCTGTTGAGCTGGGTTGGAACGAAGTCCTGGCTCACGCTTTCTGCGTAGGCGGTGGCCGTAATGCTGCTGATGGCCAAGGCTAATAACGCGGTGCTGCTCAATCTCATGGGTGAAGCTCCGTTCTTTCTTTTTTGATGCCGGTTTTTGCTCGTCCGGCTATTGGTTTTTAATTCAAACAAGGCATTGCAAACGTTTGCTAGAGGCCAGTTGGCCGATTTCAGGCAACACGATTGCTGGAGAGCGAAATTCGCGCTCCGGGATTCGGTCAGTTATTTACGAAGTGATGCCGACAGCCGGGCTACCTTCCGGGCAGAACACCAGGTTATTGCTGGAGGCCTGACTGATCGATGTGCCGGCCAGCAAGCCTGTGCCCGGTAATGCGGATGTAACCAAGGTGTGGCGCATGACGCTCCTTCTCTTGTTAGTGTCTTGATCAGCGAGCAATCGCCCCGTCCCGGGACGTGCGGGTATCACTGATCCCAAACCATCGCGTACAGCAGTGCCGGCCAAAATCGTATAACTGCCGTGCCTCGACGGTATGAGTCGCAGGCGAGGCGGTAAATGCGTAAGGCCTGAAAGACGCGTAGGAAAAGGCAATACGCCCTACAGCCGCTGCTGTAGTACGCAGCGGTTTCGGATGTAAGCGGATTCTGCGGTCCTGGCAGGTAAAGCAACGGCGACGTCAGGGACGCCGCCGTTGCCAGACCTTATTTGCTGACGCTGACGCCGTAGAAGGAGTTCAAGCCAAACGGGCTGATCTTGAAGTCCTGCACGTTGTTGCGCATGGGTTGGAACACCGTCGAGTGAGCGATAGGTGTCATTGGAACGGCGTCTTTGAGGACGTGTTGCGCCTGTTTGTACAGTTCGGTGCGCTTGGCCTGATCGGTGGTGCGCTTGGCTTCTTTCACGATGCCGTCAAACTTCTTGTCACACCACTTGGAGAAGTTGTTGCCCTGCAGCGAATCGCAGCCGAACAGCACGTTCAGCCAGTTGTCCGGGTCACCGTTGTCGCCGCTCCAGCCAATCAGCATCGCGCCGTTTTCGCCGCCTTTGGAGCGCTTGATGTACTCGCCCCACTCATAGGTCACGATCTTGGCCTTGATACCGATCTTGGCCCAGTCGGACTGCAGCATTTCAGCCATCAGTTTGGCGTTCGGGTTGTAAGGACGCTGCACCGGCATCGCCCACAGGTTGATCTCGGTGCCTTCCTTGATGCCGGCTTCCTTGAGCAGCTCTTTGGCTTTCTCAGGGTTGTACGGCACATCCTTGATGGTGGTGTCGTAAGACCACTGGGTTGGCGGCATGGCGTTGACCGCCAGTTGACCCGCACCCTGGTAAACCGAGTCGATGATCTGCTGTTTGTTGACGGCCATGTCCAGTGCCTGACGCACTTTCAGTTGAGCCATCGGGTTCGGCTGATCGCTGCCCTTGATCTTGTCCATCACGTTGTAGGCGATGTAACCCAGGTTGAAACCAGCCTGGTCAGGCACCTTCAGAGTCTTGTCTTCTTTCAGCGCCTTCAGGTCGGCCGGGCGTGGGAACAGAGTGATCTGGCACTCGTTCTTTTTCAGCTTCTGAATACGCACCGACGGGTCGGTGGTGATGGCGAAGATCAGGTTGTCGATCTTGACGTCGTCAGGCTTCCAGTAGTCCTTGTTCCCGGTGTAACGGATGTTGGAGTCTTTCTGGTAGCTCTTGAACACGAACGGACCAGTGCCGACCGGCTTCTGGTTGATATCGGCGGCTTTGCCTTCCTTGAGCAACTGGGCAGCGTACTCGGCGGACTGGACCGAAGCGAAGCTCATGGCCATGTTCTGGATGAACGCGGCATCAACTTCTTTGAGGGTGAACTTGACGGTGTGATCGTCGACTTTATCGATCTTGGTGATGTTGGTGTCCATCCCCATGTCGGTGAAGTACGGGAATTCGGTCGGGTACGCCTTACGGAACGGGTCATCCTTGTTAATCATGCGATTGAAGGTGAACAGCACGTCGTCGGCGTTGAAGTTACGCGTCGGCTTGAAATACGGTGTGGTGTGGAACTTCACCCCGTCGCGCAGATGGAAGGTGTAGGTCAGGCCATCCGGGGAAATGTCCCAGCTGGTGGCCAGGCCAGGAACAACGGCGGTGCCGCCACGTTCGAACTGGCTCAAACGGTTGAACATGGTTTCTGCTGAGGCGTCGAAGTCGGTTCCGGTGGTGTACTGACCAGGATCGAAACCGGCCGGGCTCCCTTCGGAGCAGAACACCAGGTTAGTCGCAGCTTGGGCGAAAGGTGCGCTAGCTAACAAGCTTGCGCCGACTAAAAACGGAATGACCGCGTGTTTAAGCATGGTGGCCTCATGATTTGTTGTCATTTTTGGAGTTAGAGGACGACCTCGTGAGTCGACCTGCGGATACTTATGCAGGCCCCATACCCAATGCAAGATCCTGAGCGGTCACAAGTCTGAAACAGTGGTACGAACGTACACGAATGTCGCATTGGTATAAATTCTGACGCTTTTTACCGTTTGCAAGCGGTTTACTCGGTGCATTGGGCGCACCGAATAAGGTCAACCGGGAGCGTCAGACGCACCCGGTTGGGGCAATGGTGTTACTTATTTATACCCACACCGTAGAACGGAGTCAGGCCAAACGGACTGATTTTGAAGTCCTGCACTTCCTTGCGCAGCGGCTGGAATACCGTCGAATTCGCAATCGGTGTGATAGGTACTTGTTCCTTAAGAATTTTTTGGGCCTGTTGATAGAGCTTTATACGTTCTTGAGGATCGGTACTGACTTTGGCTTTTTGTACTAGCTGGTCGTAGGCCGGGTCGCACCATTTGGCGTAGTTGCTGCCTTTGACCGCGGCGCAACTGTAGAGCACACCGAGCCAGTTATCCGGGTCGCCGTTGTCTCCAGTCCAGCCATAAATCATGGTGTCGTGTTCGCCGCTCTTGGCGCGCTTGATGTACTCACCCCACTCATAGCTGACGATGTTGGCCTTGATCCCGACCTTGGCCCAGTCCTGCTGGATCATCTGTGCTGACATCCGCGCGTTGGGATTGGAGGCGCGCTGCACCGTCATCGCCCATAAATCGATGGTGGTACCGGGGGCAATGCCTGCTTCTTTCAGTAGCGCACGGGCCTTGACCGGGTCGTGGGGCGCGTCCTTGATGTTCGGGTCATAAGACCATTGCGCAGGCGGCAGAGCGTTTTGCGCCAGCTGCCCGGCACTTTGGTAGACGGCTTTGATAATCGCCGGCTTATCGATGGCCATGTCCAGGGCCTGACGAACCTTGAGCTGGTCCAGCGGCTTGTGGGTCACGTTGTATGCCAGGAAGCCCAGGTTGAAACCGGCTTGTTTGAGCACTCGCAGGTTTGGGTCCTGCTCCATGATTTCGATGTCGGCCGGACGCGGATAGCCGCTGACCTGGCATTCGCCAGCCTTGAGTTTCTGCAGGCGCACCGAGGCGTCCGGGGTGATCGAGAAAATCAGATTGTCGAGCTTCACATCCTCGGGTTTCCAATACGCGGTGTTTGCGCTGTAGCGGATCTGCGAATCCTTCTGATAGCGCTTGAACACAAACGGCCCGGTGCCGACCGGCTTCTGATTGATGTCTGCGGCTTTGCCTTCTTTAAGCAACTGCGCGGCGTATTCGGCGGACTGGATCGAAGCGAAGCTCATCGCCAGGTTCTGCACGAAGGCTGCGTCGACGTTGTTCAGGCTGAAACTGGCGGTGTGTTCATCGACTTTATTGATGCTCTTGATCGTGGTGTTCAGGCCCATGTCGGTGAAGTAGGGCGACTCGGACGGGTAAGCCTTGCGAAACGGGCTGTCGGCGTCGAGCAAGCGCTGGAAGGTGAACAGCACATCGTCGGCGTTGAAATCGCGCGTCGGCTTGAAGTAGTCGGTGGTGTGAAATTTCACCCCTTCACGAAGATGAAAGGTGTAGGTCAGACCGTCCCTGGATACATCCCAACTTGTCGCCAGTCCAGGTTCAACTTCGGTGCCGCCGCGCTTGAACTGCGTGAGGCGGTTGAAGACGGTTTCGGCGGAGGCGTCGAAATCGGTGCCGCTGGTGTACTGGCTGGGATCGAAGCCGGCGGGACTGGCCTCGGAGCAGTACACCAGTGTGGTCGCGGCCTGAGCCAGTGGCGCGCAGGCAAGGAGGCTGGCAGCGAGCAGTAGCGGTTTGAAGGTGATTCTTTCCATGGAGTCCCCTGGGATGGCCGTTTAGAGCGGTTTTGATGAGTACGGTGGTCGTCGAGAGTAGCGCTGTTGGGGTGTGTGGAGTCAAATTGTCGGTAGGCGTGAATCGATCGCTTGTCTGCGAAGGCGGCCTGTCTCTTGCTGGTGTACACAGATCCCTTGTAGGAGCCGAGCTTGCTCGCGATGGCGGCCTGACAGCCGACCAATCTCTTGCCGGTGTACATATCCATTTCTGCGGTAACGGCCACTTAGGGTTTCGCCCTTTTGATCGTTCCCACGCTCTGCGTGGGAATGCAGCCCGTGACGCTCCGCGTCACAAGAGCAGACGCAGAGCGTCCAGTGAGGCGTTCCCACGCAGAGCGTGGGAACGATCAACGATCAATATGAACAATTGTTGAATTGACGACCGCAATCGCGGGCAAGCCTCGCTCCTACAGGTCTGAGTCGGTCGCACGTTGCGTGATCGGAAAAAACTGTAGGAGCGAGGCTTGCCCGCGATGATGGCGGCCTGACAGCCGGCCTGTTTGTGGGGGTGTACTCGCTTTCCCTACAGAAAGCGCTGTCGGCCAAGTCTGCGGGGGAGAATTTTCCGACGAGTTTTGGCGGTTGCGTTGGGTTTGGGGCCGCGCATAACCTTTGGTCGTCGCTGCGTATCAGCGATAGGGCGTGAGAACCCAGGAATCAGTAGGCGCAAAGCGCCAGCACCACCATAATCGTTGTCGGCGTTTTTTTTCGTCTGCAAAATGCGTTATGGCGGCTGTGTGCGGGCAGACTTCGGTCTGGCCGGAGTCCTACTGTCCGGTATTCTCACCCCGTACATAGCTGCCACCTCTTTGTCGAGTGAGACCGGCAAGTGATGGCTCCCATTTCAGTAGGAGCTTATGCATGGACAAGATCGTCCCAGACCCGCCCTTCAATATAACCACGCCAATCCCGGATGCTCTGAGCGCCGAAGACCTGCTCAAGGACCGTGCCGCTGCGGATCGGGCTCTTGATCATTACCTGGCGCCATCACTTGATAAATCCCCTGGCACGCGGCCGGTCGATATCTTCACCGTAGCCCCCGACCTCGACACCGAATTGCTGCTGGCCAGTGCTTCCGAGACTCTCGCAAGCGCCAATGCCATCGCCTGCGACCTGGCCTTCGATCTCGAAGACTCGCGACGCAGTGTGGTGTTGGGGATTTATCAGATGATCGAGTTGAGCAAGCTGTTGGTGGATAAGGCGCTGGATCAGGCCTACCGGGTCAATCCGTAGCGAGAGGGATGATCGTTCCCACGCAGAGTGGACTGACCCCAAAAAGTTGGACGATTGTAGGTCTATGCCTGAGCGGACTGAGTTCTGTATTCAACAGGGCTCAG
>NZ_JBWKQB010000008.1:0-150325 GCF_059418545.1 Pseudomonas sp. GW821-FHT07G10
GTTAACCCAATCTCACTTGAGGATACCCAAATGAAATCCATGAAAGCTCTCTTCGTCGTCGCCGCTCTGACCGTTTCCTCTCTGGCTATGGCCACAGGTGGCGGTGGTGACCGGACCATCGCACGCATGGAGAAAGCCCGGAAAGTCTCGATGGAAGCCTACCAGGTTGCACAGAAACAGAAGGCTGAAGCCGCTGTAGCTCAAAGCAAAGCCAAGGCGGCCGATCACTCCAACTCCTGATCTGTCTGGCGCGTCCCCGATCTGACAGACATGTGCGGTTTCAAGCTTCAAATGCAGCACCCAAGGTTCAGCCTCTGTGCTTCTTGCCCGGCAGTCGTTTCAATCCTGGCGTTTTCGAGGGATGTTGCGCCGACTTCCAGCCGGCTTTGCCCCTTGGGATCTAAGGCAGATGAAGCCTCGCATGAGCGGTGAGCTTATCTAGAAACCGGCTTACCGTACTCTTTTGCTCTACCCCTTGACGGGTAATGCAATGAAAGGCAGAACGATAAGCCAGGCGTTGCGGCATGATCGATCGAAGCCTGCCTCGCTCGACCCAGCTCGCGGCGTAGTGGGTGGGCAGGTAACCGATGTAGGTGTCGGAAAAGACCAGCAGCGCAATGGCCTCCATCGAAAACGCGCTGACCGCGCTGGCGAACCTGAGCTCACACGGTCGTTTGTTTTCGGCGACATAGCCTCTGTCGACATAGTCCGCTGCGCTTAAATCTTCATACGTCAGGTCCTGATCAGGGCGCTGGAAAAACGGATGCCCGTTGCCGCAATACAGGTGCTGCTCCTCTTCGAACAGCGCCTGATAATGAAGCCCCGACAATCGGTGGTGGAAGGCGCCGACGGCGACCTGGATGCGCTCTTCAAGGACCGCCTGTTCAAGTTCGTCGGGACGCATGACTTGCAAATCGATATGGACACCGGGTTGCGCAGCACGTAACTGGGCAATGGCCGCCGGTACAGGGCTGTGCTCGAGGGTGATCAGGCTGTCGACCGTGCCGATGCGCAACAACTCCCGATGGCGCCCGCTGAGCACCGCCGTGCGCTGGCGGAAATGTCCGATGTTGGCGAACAGCTCCTGGGCTGCCGCGTAGGTTTCTTCGCCTTCTTCGGTCAACTGGAAACCGCTTTTCCCGCGTTTGCACAACGAGTAGCCGAGCCTGACTTCAAGGTCTCGAACGAGCACGCTGAGGCGCGACAGACTGGTGTTCAACGGGACCTGTGCAGCCGTAAAACCACCGGCATCCACGATCGCACAGAAGATCCGCAGCATGCGCAGATCCACATCCGTCAAATTCACCAGCATGCCGCCCTCTCCTCGTGTGTTTGCTTGCGACCGCAATCAGCCGTTCATTACACCGCCGCCATTGACGCCCAGTATCTGCCCGGTCATGAAACTGGCCTGCTCCGAGGCCAGGAAGATCACCGCGGCGGCAATTTCCTGTGCCGTTCCCAGTCGCAGCATCGGGTAACGCAGCGCTTCTTCGCGAATATAAGCCTCGCCCAGGCGTTCGACCATTGGCGTCAACGTGCCGCCGGGGGCAACCCCGTTTACCCGTATACCATGGGCCGCCAACTCTCGCGCCAACGACTTGGTCAGCGCAATGATTCCACCTTTTGCAGCCGAGTAATGGCAGAGATTGGCGCACCCGAGCTGCCCAAGGTCAGAGGCGATATTGACGATGGTGCCGCTGCCCTGGCGGGTCATCAGGGCCGCCGCCGGTTTGCAGAAAAAGAACGTCCCATAGAGATGAACACGGATCATCCGGTCCCAGGCCTCGACACTGAGTTCGTTCAGCGGCGCCTCCTGCAAGAACCCCGCGTTGTTGACCAGCACATCCAGGCGTTGCAGCCCGGCAAATGCACGCTCTGCTGTTGCGGGGTCCGAGACATCACCCAGCGCAAGACGCACCTCCACGCCCCGCGCCTGCAGCTCATCGGCCAAGGCCAGCAGCACCGGGCTTTCCTGCAAATCATTGAGAACGGCAAGACTGCCTTGCTCGCCAAGAGCAAGCGCGACCGCATGGCCGATGCCCTGTGCAGCACCGGTTACCAAATAGGTTTTCATGAATGACCTCAGCCTTCAGAGAATTTAGTAAGGATGCTGTTCCAGCCACTGCGCATACATGGCAATGCCTTCATGAAGGTCGAACCGGGGCCGGTAGCCCAGTTGTTCGCCCGCCGCCGAAATGTCGAAGCACGCATTTTCATCCAGTACGCTCAAAGTACCGGGGCCGATGCTGAGCTGGGCATGGGGGTAGACCTTGCGAATCCGCGCCGCGACCGCCCGGTAACTGCCCTGCTCACCAGCCGTCACATTGAACACCCGTTGTTGCAACCGCTCTTCCTGAACAGTGGCCGCCAGTACACAAGCGTGGGCAACATCCACGACGTGCACGTACTGAAAGCGGTAATCGCCGCCCTCCTCCTCATGCCACGGCTCGTTATCGATCGCGCTTCTGAGCATGCTCTTGAGGTAGCACTGCATGAACTGGCCAGGACCATAGATCCAGCCCGGTCGCAAAGACACCACGCTGACCTGGTACAGGTCGCTGTAAACCTGACCGAGCTTTTCGGTGAACACCTTGGTACAGCCATACGGCGTGGTCGGTTCAAGGGGCGCGCGCTCATCGACCACATCCATTTCCCGGTTGGGCCCGTAGGCGCATTCGGAACTGAGATTGACCACCCGAGAAATACCGCTGAGCCGGGCGCACTCAAACACATGGGTGGTGCCCAGTGCATTGGTCAGCACCGTTTGCAGGGGAATACGCCGAGAGTCCACCGGGTGCGAGATCGCCGCGGTATGAACGATCGCGTTGAGCGGACGGCTCCGGCAGCTCTCCAGCAAACTCGCCAGGTCAGCCAGATCACCTTGTATGTAACGATACGCAGCGTGCTCGATGGCGCACACCAGGCTGCGGTCGTAGCCCACCACTTCGTTACCCTGAGCCAGTAACTGACGCACCACTTCCTGGCCAAGAAATCCGTTGGCCCCGGTTACCAGTATGTTCATGATCCGTCCTCAGTAAGGATGCAGCGGCAGTGTCAAATCGCCCGCCTGCCAGCGTGAGTAGACATCGTCAGGCGTGCAGATCCAGACATCGTCATAGCGTTGAATCTGTTGGATCAGCCGCTCCAGCATCGCAATGCGTGACGCGCGGCCGATCAATTGCGGGTGCATGGTCAGGATGAAATGGCTGCCGTAGTGACGCATTCCTTCCAGCTCCGCCGACCAGAGTCGAAAGACCTTTTCCGGGTCTTCGATCACACTGCCCAGCGCAGGCTCTGCTGAATAGGCGAACTGCTCCCAGTCGTCCAGCAACCAACTGACGGGCAACTCGAGCAGACTCTTTTCAGCGCTGCCGACGCGGTACGGCCGGTCATCGCCCATCAAGCTGCTATCGCTGTGAAAGCCCAGGGCAATGAGCGAGTCAACGACGTCCGGTGTCAGCTCCCACAACGGTGCGCGGTAATGGGTGACCGGCCGATCCAGGAGGGTTTCGAGCAGCGCCTTGGAGTCCTTGAGAATCTGCAGATTCTGTTCGGGCGTCTGTTCATCGACACGCTCATGGAAGTAACCGTGGCAACCAATCCCGTGGCCGGCAGCTGCGATGCTGCGTACCACCTCCGGGTCGATCTCGGCCACGCGAGCGGGAATGTAGAACTGCGCCCGAAGGCCGTAGCGGGCCAGCAATTCCAGCAGGCGCGGCACGCCAACGCGGCGTCCATAGGCGCCCATCGACAGCAGCGAGAGCCGGCGCCCGTCGAGGCTGGATGGCTCCCAGGCGCTTTCTGCATCCAGGTCAAAACTCAAGGTCACAGCAAAACGTTTGTTCTCAGGCCAGGCAGTCATCAATGGATTCCTTCTACGAGCGACGCTTGATTGAGTCGGCGAGAATGCACAGCAACTCGAACATCATGGTCGCGCCCACCAGCGCCGTGGCCCCGCCCACATCAAAGGGCGGCGACACTTCCACCACATCGGCACCGATCAGGTTCAGGCCTTGCAGGCCCCGGATCAGTTGCTGCGCCTGCAACGTGGTGATGCCGCCTATCTCGGGTGTGCCGGTGCCCGGGGCAAACGCCGGGTCCAGGACATCGACATCGAAGGTGACGTAGGTCGGCTCGTCGCCCACGATGCGTCGCGTCTCGGCAATCGTCGCGGCAACGCCGATGTCGGCGAACTCCTCCATATGGATCACCCGGATACCGCAGTCCTTGGCGAAGTCTTCGTCTTCTGCCGAATAGATCGAACCGCGAATACCAATCTGTACCGTGCGCGTGGGGTCCAGCAGCCCCTCCTCGATCGCACGGCGAAAAGGTGTGCCATGGGTGTAGAGGTTGTCGCCGAAGTAACGGTCATTGGTGTCGGAGTGAGCATCGAAATGGACCATGCCGATAGGCCGGTCCCGGGCGATGGCGCGGAAAATCGGCAGCGTCACCAGATGATCGCCACCGACGGACAGCGGCACCGTACCGACCTCATGGACCTGCCGATAGAACGCTTCAATTCGCTTGAGGGAATCGAGCAGATCAATTGGATTGACCGGCGCGTCGCCCAGGTCGCCGACCCGCACCAGATCATAGGGTGCGATATGGCTGACGTGGTGAACCTTGCGCATCATGCTCGACTGGTTGCGCACCTCCCGTGGACCATGCCGGGCGCCCGCGCGGTTGGTGGTGCCGCCATCCCAGGGGATACCCAGCAAGGCGATCTGGACGTCTGCCGGATCGGTGAATATCGGCAGGCGCATAAAGCTCGGTATGCCTGCAAAACGGGGGATGACGGCGGCGTCCAGAGGTTGCGGAAAGTCATTGGCCATCAAGATTACTCCTGGGTATCAGCAGATGAATTGACGATAAAAAAGGGATGTTCAGGACGTATCACGCCTTCGCCGGCATCGCACTGGCACCTCTGCGCCGGCGTTTACCCGAGAGCACGATCAGCGCGCCACTCACCAGCGACAGTGCTCCCAAATACCAGGCGGTATAGAGATCGTCCGGGGAGACCGGGTTGGCGCCTGCGGTGTAACCGATGTAGGCGAGTACAAAGAGCGCCAGCAATGCGGGGATCGACAGTAGTGTTGCAGTGAGTGCCTTGTGTTGTTTCCAGGTCATGGCCATGAAGGCCGCCAGCGCCGAGATGTAGGACATCACCAGGGTGATGGTGACCACGTCGTAATACCAAACGATCTTGTCCAGCGGTTTCCACCAGAGCAAGGCAATGCCGGCGAGCGACACTAGCCCCAGGGTGAACCACGGCGCCTTGAAGCGATTGACAGCGCTAAACGCACCCGGCAGATGCCCCTCCTCACTCATCCGATACAGCGTGCGCGCCGACGAATTGGAGGAAATCTGCAAGCCGGCGCACGCCGAGGTAATCACTACGAACAACGCCAGCCAGGCCATGGCCGGTGGCAGGTAGACATTGGCGACAGCGGCGATCGGCCCGCCGTTGCCGTTTTCAACAATGGCAGCCAACTGCTCCACCGGAACCGCGTATTGCCAGCCGATGGCCGCCAGACTGTAGATCACGAAGGCCGAGGTCAGCACGATCAACAGTGAACGCTGCACGGTGCGAACCGGTACGCGTGCCTCTTCGATGTAGTTAATGGCCGAATCGAAGTTCGCCAGCATCCACACACCAAACAGCACTCCCGGGCCAATCGCCGCCAGACCACCGGCGCCTTGCAGCGAATACATCGAGGCAAACGACAGGTTCTCGACCTGAGGATGGATGAACCCCATGAAACCTAGCCCGGCGACCACGGCTATTTCGAAAACCAGAAAGGTACTGGCAAGCTTCGCGGTCACTCCGACCCCGCGCACCGACACAGCAAAGAAGGTCACGATCAACAACGTACTGATGATCTTCGCGTTGAGTTCGCCAGCAAGCGAAGGAATCAGCGCCTGGATGTACTCGGAGCCGATCAACGCACACATCGGCGTGACGGCGATGCAGGCAACGGCATAGGTCCAACCCAGGATGCAACCAATATCCGGGTGCAGAAAACGCGAGCAAAAGGTGAAGATGCCCCCTGCCGACGGTGCCTGACGTGTCAGCGAAACCATGCACACGGCCAGCACCAACATGGGAAAGAAAAACGCAATCAGGATCGCCAGGGGTGCCTGGTGACCGGAGATCGAATAGAGGATCGACATCGACGAGGCGGCCACCCAGGCCGGTGCGTTGAACCCCAACGCGGAAAAACTGACGTCCTTGGTGTTGAGCTTTCCTTTGTTGAGCGCCGTGTCGAGCTCGCTGATTGCACCGTGACGGTCGTAACCGAAAAGTTCGTAGAGTTTCATGATTGTTCCCAGGCTCGTTTTTTATTGGCAGGTAGCGAAAACGCTTCTTGTAGGACAGAGCTCTTGAGCAACACCCGATCGTTGCCGGGTGTTATCGCCAACTCAAGATAGGGGGATGGCTGCGAGGCACCAATTACCAAAGACGAAAGCTGACTTGCACAAAACCGCACGGATGCCGGACGCCGGCAGGATTTATCGACAAAAAAAAGCCGAAGCCCTTAAAAGGCATCGGCTATTTTTATCGGTTGATCGTTCCCACGCTCTGCGTGGGAACGATCAAGACCATGAACGTCGCGTAAGGCGAGTTCAGCGTCATCGAGCGTTAGGGTGAAACAGGTGTAAACCTATTTCAGGACTAGACGGTCTATTGTGATTTCAAGGATTCGAAGGTACCCGGGCGCTACTCGCCACCCTGTCCAGCGGACCTTGATTGACCTGCAGTTGCCCCTTTGGCGCGCGCAATGTCCATAGCAGGTAAACTCCCACCAACCCCGCTGCCGACAGCGACAACATCCCAGCCCGTGGATCGGTGAACCAGACCTCCATATTGGCCTTGAGCATTGGCGCAACAAAGCCGCCGATGTTGCCCATCGATCCAATCAGGGCAATACCACCGGCCGCGGCAACCCCACCGAGGTAGCCGGTCGGCAGCGTCCAGAACAGCGGTTGAACGGTCACGAAACCGACGGCTGCGAAACAGAAAGCCAGCAGTACCGGTGCAAAACTGTTGAGCAAGGCCGAGGCCGCAATACCCAGGGCAGCCATGCCCAGCATGCACATCGCCATCTTGAGATGAGCCCCATGCCGGTCGGCATAACGCGTCACAAAGTACATGGCGATGGCAGCGCACAGCCATGGTAATGAAATGAACATACCCACCTCTAAGCCGACCTTGGTCCCCAGCAGCTCCGAAATTCGGGTCGGCAGATAGAAGATGACCCCGTACACACTGACCTGAACGCTGAAGTAGATCAGGATGAACTTCAGCACCCGCTTGTTGCGCATCAGACTCAGCAGGTTGGTCGGGCCATGGGCCAGTTTCAGCTTGTCTTCAGCCTCGATCTCCTGGCTCAGGGCCGCTTTATCTTCGCGGGTGAGCCAAGGGGCATGCTGTGGCTTACTCTTGAGGTAGAACAGCGCAATGATCCCTACGACGACCGCCGCCAGGCCTTCCACCAGGAACATCCATTGCCAGTTGGTCAGGTTGAACATGTCATGCATTTCCAGCAACCAGCCCGACATTGGACTGCCCAGCATCAAGGCCATTGGCAAGCCGAAATAGTAGATGCCGATAGCCTGGCCGCGACGCTGGGCCGGAAACCAGTAGGTCAGGTACAGGATCACACCCGGGGAAAAACCCGCTTCGGCCACGCCGAGCAGAAAGCGCAGCACGTAAAACGTTGTTTCATCCCGGGTGAACATCATGGCGGCGGACACCAGCCCCCAGGTGATCATGATCCGGCTGAGCCAGACTCTCGCGCCGACGCGGTGCAACATCAGATTACTCGGCACTTCGAAGATGGCATAACCGATAAAGAAAATACCCGCACCCAGGGCGAAGGCCGCATTGCTCAAGCCGATATCGGTCTGCAGTGCCGCCTTGGCGAAACCGACGTTGGAGCGATCGATCATTGCCAGGGCAAACATTAAAGCGAGGAACGGCAACAACTTCCATCGACACTTGGCAATGGCGCTCTCGATGGCTGCCGCGTGATCCGGTCTTGTGGTGTTTTTGGTCATCATTTGTGTGCCTTATTATTATTGTCCAGCGACCACTGTTTTTATCTGCCAGGAACCTCTGGCAGGCAAATCAGTGGAGTGATTTACCTGCCACCAGACCCCGAGCGGCCAGGTTGCCCATCAATGCACGCAGGCCAAACGTCCAGGGTGTGGCTTCATTGCTGTAGGTGACGCGATTGTGAAGCGTGCCCAACAACGGGCTCCCGATGCTAACGCTATCGCCCGGCTTGTGAGTGAAGCCACTGCCCGGCTCTTCACGGTCTTGTGTCGGGGCGAACAGCGTGCCGAGAAACAGCATGAAACCGTCCGGGTACTGGTGATCGCTGCCCACAGTCTGCGCGACCAACTCAAGCGGGTCGCGACTGATCTGCTCCATCGAACTGCTGCCGCGCATGATAAAACCGTCATCACCCTCAACGACCAGATCGACCACGCAGCGGCGCACATCATCCAGAGAAAAGCCTTCGTCGAACAGGCGAATAAACGGGCCGATCGCACATGACGCATTGTTGTCCTTGGCTTTGCTCAACAGCAATGCGCTACGGCCTTCGAAGTCGCGCAGATTGACGTCGTTGCCCAAGGTTACGCCTTGTATCCGGCCACGGCTGTTTACCGCCAGGACTATTTCCGGCTCAGGGTTGTTCCATTTCGATTTGGGATGAATACCCACCTCATTACCGCTGCCGACGGAAGCGAGGACGGGGGCCTTGGTGAATATCTCGGCATCAGGGCCGATGCCGACTTCCAGGTATTGTGACCAAAGCCCCTGCTCGATCAACAAGGCCTTCAGCCGGGCGGCTTCGGTTGAACCCGGTTTGATCGAACTCAGGTTGTCGCCGATAGCCGCTTTGACGAGGCTGCGTACACTTTCGGCCTTGACTGCATCACCGCCCGCCTGCTCTTCAATCACGCGTTCAATCATGCTAGCGGCGAATGTCACACCGGCAGCCTTGATCACCTGCAGGTCAGCCGGCGGCAACAGAAAAGCCTTGGCGGTATCGGCCCCGGGGCCCGTATTGGCCAACAATGCCTCAAGACTCCCGATGTATTCACCGCGAGTGCTACGAACAGCCTCAAGCGGTGAAGCGCTTTCCAGCAGATCACTCAATGTCGGGAACACCTTCGACAAATCAAACACACCGTCGGCGCGCAGCACTACCGGCGAGGGGCCAGCGGCCTCTCCAGGCACCCAGGCACGACCGATCAGAGTGCCTTCCAGCCCATCGATCGGCAGGGTGTTTTTACAGGTCAATTTCAGATGGGGCATATATAGGTCCAGGTCAATTCGATGACGACCCGGCAAAACTAGTGGACTTGTCTGATAAATCCCAATGACATATTTTCAGTGTTTGATATCGTTTCGTTATCAACCAGATCGAGCCTCTTTATGGAAAACGACGAGATTTCATTCGCCAGCGTGAGCAAATGGCTGAAGATCAAGCATTTGATATTGGTCGACACTTTGGCCAAGACCCGCAACATGCACACCACTGCCGAACTGATGAATCTGACACAGCCAGCCATCAGCAAGATGTTGCGCGACGTCGAGCTGTTACTCGGTTTTGCGTTGTTCGAACGGCAAACCCGCAGCATGGCCCTGACCGAACTTGGCGAGTTCGTGGTCCGCTATGCCCGGATGACGCTCGACGACACGCAGTCATTCGTCGATCAGCTCAATAAATTGCGCAAAGGTGGACATGGTCATTTGAAAGTCGGCGCGATTTTCGCCGCGACTTCGGTCGTGCTGCCCGAGGCGATCACCCGGATCAAGCTGGACCGCCCCATGCTGTCCATCGAAGTGATTGAGCAAACCAGCAATCAACTGCTGGAAATGCTTGAGCACAAGAAGCTCGATTTGATCATTGCCCGCTTCACGGATGAGCGTTATCAGCAACCGTTCGACTTCCGTGCACTCGGACCTGAACCCTTTTGTCTGGTGGTCAACAGTCGTCATCCCCTCGCGCAGTTCGACGAAGTGGCTACCGAGCAACTGAGCGATTGGCCCTGGGTGATGTACCCCTTCAATGCGCCCATACGGCGCCGGATGGAAAGCGCCTTCATCGAATTCAACATGCGCACGCCCACCAACACCGTCGAAACCATCTCGATGCCCACCTTCCTGCAACTCCTGCAATCGGGGCCGATGCTCGCGATGTTGCCCGAATCCATGGTGCAGTCGCAGGTTCAGAGTGGCTTGCTTAAAGTGCTCAACACTCCGTTCAAGGTCGAACCTCAGGACTACGGCATCATCACGCGCAAGGACGAACCACTGACCGAAGCGGCCCGCGAATTCGCCGACACCTTGCTGGAATTCGCCAGGCTGCGACGGGAAACTGCCGATCACTGAGGAATTTTTTTGTCAATAACGGCAAATAAGATGAGAAAAAGTTATCGATCAATCCAAAGGTCTCATTAGGCAGCAGCATCCGGGGGCTCTTATAGTGCAGCAACAAAGGCATGGCGCGGCCTGTTTGCCAGCGACCTCCCACGCTTCATAGCCAGAGAGTTTCCGATGGAATTGATCATGAAAACCGGTGCAGCCGCCGTCCTGCGCCTCAATCCTCTGGACGATGTGCTGATCGCCCGTCGGCCGTTGATACCGGGTGAAGCCCTCGAACAGGAAGGCGTGACCGTACGTCAACCTGTACCCGCCGGTCACAAGATCGCCGCACGTCGCATTGATGCAGGCCAGGCCCTGCGTCGCTATGGGCAGATCATCGGTTTTTCCACCGAGGTTATCGAGGCCGGTGACCACGTGCATGTGCACAACCTGACCATGGGCGATTTCGCCCGTGATTATGCGTTCAGCCTCGATGTGAAACCCGACAAGCCCTTGAACAGCGAGCCTGTGTTCATGGGGATCGTGCGCCCGGACGGTCGCGTGGCTACCCGAAACTATATTGGCATCCTGACCTCTGTGAATTGCTCGGCCACCGTCGCCCGTGCCATAGCCGACCACTTCCGACGGGACATTAACCCCGGCGCATTGCTGGCATACCCCAACGTCGATGGCGTGGTCGCCCTGACCCACTCCGCCGGTTGCGCCGTAGACCCCGCCGGCGAAGGCCTGGCGTTGCTGCGCCGTACATTGGCGGGCTACGCGACCCATGCCAACTTCGCCGCTGTGCTGGTGATCGGGCTGGGCTGCGAAACCAACCAGATCGAAGGGCTGCTCAGCACCCAGGGGCTGAGCCGCAGCGATACGCTGCGCACTTTCAGCATCCAGGATAGCGGCGGCACATCCAAAGCGGTCGCCAGCGGCATCGCTCAGGTCAAGGCGTTGCTTGAGGAGGCTAACCAGGTCAAACGGGAACTCGTCAGTGCCAGGCACCTGATCATTGGCCTGCAATGCGGTGGCTCGGATGGTTATTCCGGCATCACCGCCAACCCTGCGCTGGGTAATGCGGTGGACCGACTGGTCGCCTGTGGCGGCACGGCAATCCTTTCTGAAACGCCGGAAATCTATGGCGCCGAACACCTGCTGACCCGCCGGGCAATCAACCGCGCAGTGGGTGAGAAACTCATTGCACGGATTCATTGGTGGGAGGCGTATTGCGAGCGCATGGGTGCAGAACTGAACAACAACCCTTCGGCCGGCAACAAGGTCGGAGGCTTGACCACCATCCTGGAGAAGTCACTGGGTGCTGTTGCTAAAGCAGGGTCCAGCAACCTGGTCGATGTTTATGAATATGCCCAGATAGTCAGCGCCAAAGGCCTGGTGTTCATGGACACCCCTGGCTATGACCCTGTATCGGCCACAGGCCAGGTCGCCGGTGGCGCCAATCTGATTGCCTTCACCACCGGACGTGGCTCGGCCTACGGTTGCGCCCCCTCCCCATCGATCAAACTGGCAACCAATACCGCGTTGTGGAACCGCCAACGCGAAGACATGGACATCAACTGCGGCGAGATCGCTGAAGACACCATGACCATCGAAGAATGCGGTGAAGCCATCTTCAAACTCATGCTGCGCATCGCTTCGGGTGAACGCAGCATGAGCGAGCAGCACGGTTACGGGCAGAACGAATTCGTGCCCTGGCAGATCGGCGCCGTTACCTGAATCCCTGCCCTCCTCCCCTATAGCCCTGAAATCCCCGCAAGGGGATTCGAACATCCTTTTCTGGAGCCAGAAATGTCCACGATTATCGGCCACAACTACATCGGTGGTCAGCGCAGCGCTACTGGCACTGTCATCGTCAACAGCGTTGATGCCAACACCGGCGATAACCTGCCTTACAGTTTCCACCAGGCCACCCTTGAAGAAGTCGACGCCGCTGCCAATTTCGCCGCTGCCGCTTACCCGGCGTATCGCAGCCTGAGCGCCGAACGTCGCGCGCAGTTTCTCGATGCCATTGCCGATGAGCTGGATGCATTGGGCGATGATTTTGTGGCGCTGGTCAGCCGCGAAACCGCGCTGCCCGCCGCCCGCATTCAAGGCGAGCGCGGTCGCACCAGCGGCCAGATGCGCCTGTTCGCCAAGGTCCTGCGTCGCGGGGATTTCTACGGTGCGCGGATCGATCGGGCGTTACCGGACCGCCTGCCGTTGCCGCGTCCGGACCTGCGCCAGTACCGCATCGGCCTCGGCCCGGTTGCGGTGTTTGGTGCGAGCAACTTTCCCTTGGCGTTTTCCACCGCCGGCGGCGACACCGCCTCGGCATTGGCGGCTGGCTGCCCGGTGGTGTTCAAGGCCCACAGTGGCCACATGGCCACGGCCGAACTCGTTGCCGATGCGATCATCCGCGCCGCGGAAAGAACCGGGATGCCGGCCGGTGTATTCAACATGATCTATGGTGGTGGCGTCGGTGAAGCGCTGGTCAAGCATCCGGCGATTCAGGCGGTCGGTTTTACCGGTTCGCTCAAAGGCGGACGGGCGTTGTGCGACATGGCTGCAGCCCGTCTTCAACCCATCCCGGTGTTCGCGGAGATGTCGAGCATCAACCCGGTGATCGTGCTGCCGCAGGCGTTGCAAGCACGGTCAGAATCGGTCGCCCGTGACCTGACCGCTTCGGTGGTTCAGGGCTGCGGCCAGTTCTGCACCAACCCCGGTTTGGTGATCGGCATTCGCTCACCGCAGTTCAGTGCGTTCGTGCAGCAGGTCGCGGTTTTCATCGGCGATCAGCCGGCGCAGACCATGCTCAATGCCGGGACGCTGAGCAGCTATGGCAAGGGCCTGCAAAAACTCCTCGCACATCCGGGCATCGAGCATCTGGCCGGCCAGGCGCAACAGGGCAACCAGGCCCAGCCGCAGTTGTTCAAAGCCGATGTCAGCCTGTTGATCGAGGGCGATGAAGTGCTGCAGGAAGAAGTCTTCGGCCCGACTACGGTGTTTGTCGAAGTGGCGGATCAGGTGCAATTGAGTGCCGCACTGCAGGGCCTGCATGGGCAGCTGACGGCGACGATCATTGGCGAATCGGCAGACTTCGAACAGTTCGGTGAACTGACGGCGGTGCTGGAACAGAAGGTCGGACGGATCCTGCTTAACGGCTATCCAACCGGTGTGGAGGTGTGTGATTCGATGGTCCACGGCGGGCCGTATCCGGCGACGTCCGATGCGCGCGGTACGTCGGTGGGCACGCTGGCCATCGATCGCTTCCTGCGCCCGGTGTGCTTCCAGAACTACCCCGATAGACTGTTGCCGGAGCCATTGAAGAACGCCAATCCACTGCGCATTCAGCGGCTGGTGGACGGCCAGCCCTCCCGCGACGCCCTCTGACGGTCGAGCACTGTCCTCTGCAGGAGCAAGCCTGCTTGCGATGATGGCGGCACATTCAGCATCCATGTGTCTGTCACGCCGCTATCGCAAGCAAGCTTGCTAGTACATCTGTTCTGCGTTGTGCAGGCGTTTTATGCCCGGCGCAGTCGATCGCCAGAGCTAAATATCCGACATCATCCAACATTCCCCCCAATCGCTCCGACCACCTTCACGCCAGCACCAAGCCCTCGGATGATCAAGACTCCTGAAGGAACTCTACATGCTGGAACACCAATCTCAGGGAATCATGAGCCGCGCAGTATCGCTGGCGATCGGGCCCGCGCCACCCAGTGGCCCCTTGTCGCAAAGTCTCGTCGTCCTTCCAAATTGCGTTGTACGTAGAGGTGAGTTGCTGGGCCAGTGGCTTCAGCCCACTCCAGCAAGGCTGGCAGTTGAGAGTCCAGAAACTGGTGGTGATTGGCTGCTAAATGCTCTCGCAGGGTGCTGATACCAGGCGTAGGATTATTGTGATGACTGCTAATCACGCGTCGTTGGAAGGTCACTTCCAACCAATCGGCATTCACGCGCAAACGCAAGACATATACCGCTGCACTGTAAGGCCGCGCGCCCCTTCGCAGTACAAGGGCCGTGTTCTCACAACAACAAAAGCGAGGTGAAAGCATGTCTGGTAATCGTGGTGTCGTGTATCTCGGCGCAGGCAAGGTCGAGGTGCAGACCATCCCCTATCCGAAAATGGAAGACCCGCGCGGCAAGCGCATCGACCATGGCGTGATCCTACGCGTGGTTTCAACCAATATCTGCGGCTCCGACCAGCATATGGTGCGTGGTCGGACCACGGCCCAGGTCGGACTGGTGCTTGGCCATGAGATCACCGGTGAGGTGATCGAGAAGGGCCGTGACGTGGAAAACGTGCAGATCGGTGACCTGGTCTCGGTGCCGTTCAACGTCGCCTGCGGCCGTTGTCGCAGTTGCAAGGAACAGCACACCGGCGTCTGCCTGACGGTCAACCCGGCGCGCCCCGGCGGTGCCTATGGCTATGTGGACATGGGCGATTGGGTTGGCGGCCAGGCCGAATATGTGCTGGTGCCGTATGCCGACTTCAACCTGCTGAAGCTGCCCGACCGCGACAAGGCCATGGAGAAAATCCGCGACCTGACCTGCCTCTCCGATATCCTGCCGACCGGCTACCACGGCGCGGTGACCGCCGGTGTCGGCCCTGGCAGCACGGTGTATATCGCCGGTGCCGGTCCGGTCGGAATGGCTGCTGCCGCCTCCGCCCGTCTGCTTGGTGCGGCGGTGGTGATAGTCGGCGACGTCAATCCGCTGCGTCTGGCGCATGCCAAGGCTCAGGGCTTCGAGATCGCCGACCTGACCCAGGACACTCCGCTGCACGAGCAAATTGCCAACCTGCTCGGTGAGCCGGAAGTCGATTGTGCGGTCGATGCGGTCGGCTTCGAAGCCCGTGGCCACGGCCATGACGGCGCGCAGCACGAAGCCCCGGCCGACGTGCTCAACGCGCTTATGGGCGTGGTGCGGGTCGCCGGCAGTATCGGTATCCCCGGCCTGTATGTTACCGAAGACCCGGGTGCGGTCAACAAAGCCGCCAAGCATGGCAGCCTGAACATCCGTTTCGGCCTCGGCTGGGCCAAGTCCCACAGCTTCCACACCGGCCAGACCCCGACGATGAAGTACAACCGTCAGCTGATGCAGGCGATCATGTGGGACCGGATCAACATTGCCGAGGTCGTCGGCGTGCAGGTGATCAGCCTGGACGACGCGCCGCGCGGCTACCACGAGTTCGATGCCGGGGTGCCGAAGAAATTCGTCATGGATCCGCACAAGCTGTTTAGCGCGGCCTAAGGAGTAGGTTGGGAAAACGGCAGCTTTGAGCTTAATGCCAGTCAGTTAAGCTGACTGGCATTAAGCTCTGCGCCAATAGCTCATGCACAGGGTCTCCGACCGCGCGGGATCAGAGCATGACTGGCGTATAACGCCATGCTCCGTATTGCCTTCTGCTTCGCTTAACAGCATCGGCATCCCGGATTCCTGATTACGCGGCTCAATGGCTGGCCCATCGGTTTCCCCTGTCAACGCTTCACCCTGTACCTCACGGTGCAACATGCATGACTCGGGGTCTGGTTGATTCGCCATTGCTTACCAGTATCGAACTTTCATCGACGATCCTCCGCCAGCTTTAACTGGCGCACCAAGCGTCCGGCCAACACACCTTTCATGGTTAAACCGGCGCTCACCTGTGCGGCAGCAGTTCGGTAGTCTCACTCGCCCGCTGCAGTACCCGGAAGTAATTTTCCGAAATTCGAGGAACTAATTATGCGAAACCGGGAAATTGTTCCCCGTTTCGGAAAATTACTTCCGGGTACTGCTTTCTCGAGGCGTCTGAATGACTGACTTCACCTTCCTCACCCGTCATTGGCGAGCCGGCTGCCCATGACCGGCGCTATGATTATGAACAAGTGGTTGTGTCGTTCGATGAGGTCATGCAGCGCTGTACCAGGGATTTGTACGTAACATTGCATAAGCCATGCGGTGGCCAGAATAATCCGGGAGGCGACCGTATTATCGTGACCAAGGCGGTGAGCAATACAACATATCAGGAGTCCCATCATGAGCTATGGCAAGAACAGAGCGCAGGCCCTGGATGACCTGGAGGAAGCGACAGATGACATACGCCGAACTGACAATCATGCCGAGCGCCTGGAAGCGTTGTACAAGGCTCAGGGCATGCTGTACATGCTATGGCGTATTGATTGGGTGAACAGCGAAGACTTCGAAAAACTGAAGTTAAAGCTTCTCCGGGCTGATGCGGAGGCGGTGCGGCAGATAGAGGAGAAAGTGAAGCCCGCGTGAGCGCGAATGACAAATAATTTGTTGTGCGTTACAGCTCCCTCCTCCAACCCAGCCGCCGCCGGGCGGTAATGATTTGGGTGAAGCCAACATGAAAACGGTCACGGCCCTTTTCACCTGTCTGCTCGCTGCCAGCGTGTGCGCGGCGACGAGCACCTGTGCAAATGCTGCGTCCCCCTCGCCTCCCATACCCAGCATTACGAATGTGAATATTGCTCGCCGGAGCAATGGGAATTCCTTGCATACTCATCATCTTATTAATGATGATTCCTCGCCATCATGCCCATCAAAACACCGCCCTTTTCCGGAAAGATGGTGCTTGAACGCAACGCCCTTCACCTGAAACGGATATGGGTGAAGGGCGTTGCACTAATGGTTCAGCCAAGGTGGCTCGTGCCAAATAGTACATTCGGCAAATGGGGTTTAACTGGATGCCAAAACACCATTCAACTTCGCCACTTGCGTAGCCAATACGTCCATCAGATCTGGCGACAAGCAATCATAAGGTTCCAAACCGAGCGCGCGCAGTTTTTCGCGAATTTCCTTCATGTCCTCCGGCGGGGTGCCGGTTTCGATGATCGACGAAACGAAGGCTGCAAAGCCCGGTGCAGCCCAACCTTTTTGCGGAGAAAGCTCGGTATGCACGAAGTCCAGGCCATAGAACGCGTGGTCTTTATTTTCGATGCGGCCGTACATATGTGCATGGCACTCTTTGCAGGCATGTCGTTGAATAGTCGCGCGCTCGTCGACGATGACCAGCTTCTCAGCGTTCGCGGTGACGCTGACTTTATCGCGTGGAACAACTGCAATGACCGCGAATTTCGCACCTGCGGGCTTCCAGCATTTGCTGCAGCCACAGGCGTGATTGTGCAGGGTCTGGGCGTCAATCCTGATTTCAACCTTATCGGTCGGACACAGGCATTGCAGGGTACCTCCAGAGAAGTTTGCAGCGCTTGGCTCTATTCCGTTATCCAGTGAAGGATGAAGCTTCAAGTTGCTCACGATAAACCTCCAGTATCAGGGAGTATTCGAACTGTATCTGGAGCCTGAGCTCCAGGGCACACATCAGTATTTGACAACGGTGCGGACCGATTTACCTTCATGCATCAGATTGAAGCCCTCATTGATACGTTCAAGTGGCATGGTATGAGTGACGAAGGGAGCCAGACTGATTTCGCGCGTTCTGTATCAGCGCCTGTTTTAGAAGGAACACCCTCAGGGAGCGCTCTTCGACGCCGTGGGTTTTCCGACCCGCCTCTTGCGCTTGGCGACGGGAGCCCGACGAAGCTGCGTCAGTTGCTTCTCCAGCGTGTCGGCCGCCGGGCGGTGTGACAAGTTTTGAGCACTGACTTACACTGCGGATGCACCCAATGCGAACGAATGACTGTTTAACGGATCGATAGGTCCCACGGTAATCCGGGCATCACGTAATGATCTGGGTGAAGCCAACATGAAAACGGTCATGGCCCTTGTCACCTGTCTGCTCGCTGCCAGCGTGTGCGCGGGGACGAGCACCTGTGCAAATGCTGCGTCCCCTTCGCGAATCTTCAAGACCAGCTTCGACTGCGCCAAGGCAAGGGCATCCGTCGAAAAGCTTATCTGTCGCGATCCCCAACTGGCCCAGATGGATATCGAACTGACGCGTCTTTATCGCCTGGCGCTCACGGATGAACATTCAGTACCGCGTCCAGACAAGGTCATGATCGACCAGCAGTTCTGGATCGATGCCCGCAATCAGTGTGCCTCCGAGCCTGCGCCCAAGGCGTGCACGATCCGAAGTTATGCCGAGCGCGCGCACCAGCTACGCCAAGGCTCGGCAATTGTGAGAACCAAGGATCCAGACAGACTCACCGAAGGCCCCCTGGCTTTTCGTTGTACAGGGTTTAACGCGCTGATTGCCGCCACCTTCTTTAGCACGCAGCCTGGCGTCGTGTACCTGAAATGGGCGAACACCTCGATCACCCTGAGCCAGGTGCAGAGTGATTCGGGAACCCATTACACCGGCAAGGATTACCAGGGGAATTACAGCTTCTGGCAAAGCGGCAACGTGGTATTTTTCCAGAAACCAGGCTCTGGGGAAATGAGTTGTACGGCCGAGCCGGTCGGCTGAATTTTTATTAGGAGCCAAACCCCCGAAAGGGCAAAAGTCCGAAAACAAGGTATGACAAGAAGGTGTCTGTCTTGATGGGCCCTGGCTTGGGCTCCACTCGATCCTTGGCAAATCGTAGCGTTCGGCGTAATGCAGGCTACAAGCCCGTCACTACCCCAACAATTCCATTCTCAGCGACTTCAGTGTTTGCGAATCAAGAACAATCTCGCGCGTATTGATCGATAAAGGCTGGGTATTCCGATGCTGAAGGCTGAATTGGCTCAAGCCCCCACCGACGCCATCAAGAAATATCGCGTGGTGTTTGCCGAAGGCAATGGCGTCGCCTGGGATCAGGCACTGTCGTTCAATGCCCGGCAGGATATCGAAGTAACAAATGTTGACCGCTGGATTCGAGGATTCGAGAGAACCTGGTTTAAGACAACGCCTACGCGCCATCGAGCGCAGGTTACCTATCCGATATCCCGATCGCTTGATGTCAGCGTTATGGATACCGGACAGGGAGTTTGATGCCTAGAAGTCGTCCTCCACCTTACCGTTCTTGACCTTGAACTCGCGGCTCTGCAAGAAGGCGTTGCGGATGAAGGTGTATTTATCGCCGGTGATCACTTTCTCGCCCGACAGGTAACTGGCGCGGGTGTCGACGGTCTCGACCGCGAAGATGGTATTACGGGCAGGGATATCGTTCATGTAGCGGTACGGTGCGGTGTAGGTTTCCGGGTACTTGGCGATGCCATCGCGCACCGTGCTAGGCCCCAGTAACGGCAGCATCACGTACGGACCGCTCGGTACACCCCAGTGCCCGAGGGTCAAGCCAAAGTCCTCATCATTGCGCTGCAAGCCCATCTTGGTACCGACGTCGAAGAAGCCCGCCACACCCAGCGTGGTGTTCAACAGCAAACGAGCGGTGTCGACACCTGCGGCATGAGCTTTGCCCTGCAAAACATCGTTGGCAAAGTTACCAATGTCGCCGATGTTCCTGAACATGTTATGGATGCCGTCCTCCAGAAACTGCGGCGTGATGAACTGATACCCCTTCGCCAACGGCTTCAGTGTGTAGGTGTCGAGGGTGTCGTTGAAGCGGTAGATAGCGCGATTGACGTCTTCCCACGGGTCGTCATCAGCCGCGTGAGCGGCGATGGGAACCAGAGCGGCCCCGGCAACGAAGCACAGCTGGGTCAGACGATTGGTAAGGCGTGCGCCGGTCACGGGCATAGCCGGAACTCCTGCGAAATGGGGGACGCTATGCTCAGCGACTCGAGCGAGTATAAGGCCTTCTGTCAGGATCTCAGGCAAAGTATTGGGCTGAAAATACTCGTACCCCTCCCCTTAAACGCTCTATACGTCATTGAGGCTGTGACCGGTCAGGCCCGGATAGGCTATACAACAAGGCCGGCAGAAACACGAAGGTCGACAGCAGCACGGCGAACAGGCTCAGCAGCAACACCAGGCCCATGCTGGCTGTACCAGGATGGCGGGCGATGGCCAGGCAGCCGAACGCAGTGCCGGTGGTCAGCGCCGAAAACAAGATCGCGTGCGCGGTGGGCGATCCCAGGAACTGGCGCATGCCACTGCGCCAGTTCATCACGAAATAGACGTTGAAGGACACGCCGACGCCCAGCAACAACGGCAATGCAATGATGTTGGCGAAGTTGATCGACAGGCCGAGCAAGCGTACCAGCAGTGCCGTCAGCAAGGCCGACATCAACAAGGTAACCATCACCAGAACGGTGTCGCGGACCCGCCGCAGGACCACCATCAGCACCACAGCGATGGCCAGCGTGGCATAGACAGCGGCTTGCTTAAACGCCTCCAGGACCGTGTCGGCCGACTTGACGGTATCGAACGCCGAGCCGACGGCCAGGGGTGCCACCGCATGAACCGCCTCGACGAACCGGCGTAGCCCGGCGGTCGTTTGCGCCTGATCGCCCGGCGTCAGTTGTATCCGCACCCGACCGTCGGCAGTAAACCAGTCACGTTTGAGTTCGTCCGGCAGCCGCTGCAGGGTGATGCGTTGAGCGGAAAGCGAGTCATTCAGCGCCTTGAACGTCTGCGGCAAAAACCGCGCCAGTGATTGGTTGGCCGTCAGCAGAACGCTGTCCGGTGCCTGCGCCAACCGGCCCAGTGACTGACCAATGTGCAGCAACGGCGCATGTGGCGGCACGTCGCCGGAGACACTGGTAATCGCGGCGTTGGTGTCACGTGCAGTGGCGCGCAACTCGGCGACCGTGGCGGGCGGTCTCAGCGCGTGGGGACTCAGTACCGAATACATCAGGTCCGACGCCTGCTTGATCTGTTCGAGCTTGTCGTCCTGGCCCTCGGGAACGAAGTCCGAGCCTGAAACCACCTGCGCGACTTCGGGCAGCGCACCGAGACGTTCACTTAGACGGCGAGCGGTCGGTAGATCCGCCGCCAGCACGTTCAGGGTGAACGGGTTGGTGTTCGGGTCGTTCATCAGCGCGCTCAAGGTCTGCATGGCCTCGCTGTCCGCGCGCTTGGTATGCAGCGGATTGGCGTCGAAGGGCATGCTGACGGTGCTCCACAGGCCGGCCACCGCCAGCAACGCGAAAACCACCAGCACCGGCATCCGGCGATGTGCCAACCAGCTATCGGCCGCCGTGCCACCGGGCAGCACGACGTCAGTGTGCTGCGGTCCCTTTGCCAGCAGGCCCAGCAGCGCGGGCAATACCGTCAAGGTACACACCAGCGCCAACAGCATGCCGACGCCGGCGATGATGCCCAGTTCGGCCATGCCGCTGAAAGGGGTCGGTGCGAAGGCCAGGAAACCGCAGGCGGTTGCCGACGCGGCCAGGCCGATTTGCCCGCCGACCTGAAGGCCCGTTAGGTGCAGGGTGTCGGCGAAATCTCGGTCGCCGCACTGCAGTGCCTGAAAGCGCACACCGAACTGGATGCCAAAATCGACAGCAAGGCCAATGAACAGCACCGCGAAGGCAACCGAGACCAGGTTCAGGCGGCCAACCGCGAACGCGGCGAAGCCCAACGTGTAGACCAGGCCCACGACCAGGGTCAGCAACACCGGCACAATCAGTCGCCAGGAACGCAGGGCCAATACCAGCCAGAAAATCACCAATAGCGCACTGCCGATGGTGATGGGTGCCGCTCGGTCGGTCAGGGAGCGAAACTCCTCATCGGACAATGGCACCGAACCGGTGTAATTCACTCGGACCCGCCCTGCTTTCACATCGGGCAGGTTGGCAACGATGTTCAGCATCGCCTGAGTGGCGTCCTGGCCAGGTTCGAGGGCATCGTGGTCGAGCACCGGTTGGATCAGCACCAGTTCCAGACCGCCGCTATGACCAACCAGCTGGGGTGTCAACAACGCCTGCCAGGACAACGGCGAAGCCTGCCCATTCAGGCTGTCGTCCAGAGTCTTGGCAATGTTGCCCAGCGCGGAATCGTAGGTTGAGAGGTAGTCGCCCATGCCGTAGCTCACGCCTTCGACCAGCATATTCAGGCCCTTGAGCAGGCCACGGGCGGAGGGATCGCTGGCCAGCGGATCCAGTAGCTGACTGCCCTGCACCATGCTGTCGAGGACATCGAATAAATCGCTGGACGACTGCAGCATCAAGCCTTCGCGGTCGAAGAATGGGCTGATGCCTGGCGTGGACACCGAGCGTATGTGGCGCGGGTCGGCCGCCAGACCATTGGCCAATGTGAGGGCATTTTCTCGCGCCTCCTCCACCGTTGGTGCATGCACGACGGTGATGAGGGTATCGCTGAACTGCGGGAACAGGCCGGCGAACACCAGGCTCTGCTGACGCCACGGCAGGTCTGCGGAAAACAGGTGATCAGAATCCGTATCGATACTTAGGCGCGTGGTGGCGCCCGTCAGACTCGCCGCCGCCAGCACTATCGCCAACAGCAGGACAATAACCGGGTGACGACCACTGGCATCCACCAGCCACACGATGCAGCGCTGCGCGATGCTGGTCATGACCAGCTTATTGCGTAGACGCCGAGTGCGGCTGACGGACGCGGAGGATTCAGCGACGGCTTTTATCATGCTGTTGTACACCGCAAGGAGGTTCGCGCTTCCAGGTTCGGGCTGCCGTCGCGGCTGCGCGCAATGCACCGATGGCCCTGTTCATGCGTGATGAGAGTCCGGGCAAACCAGCCAGCAACCAGGGGCGGCGGGCCAAGGTCGCGATCAGTTGCGGCACGCGGGGTCGACCCCAAGGATCAATCACAGCCTGCAACGCCTCGGGGAGTTCATCATCGCGTTCATCGATGACGGCCCTGAGCACGATGAATGGCAGATCGCGACTCGCCGCCACCGCCGCCACCGCCGCGCTTTCCATATCCACCGCCGCTGCGGTGTAGCGCTGCTGCGCGGCCATTTTTGCCGCGGCGGTGGAGAGCGGTCCGGGCAGGCTGAGCAAGGTGACATCAAACACCGTCGGCAACGCCGCGTCGGTCAGTCGCCGCTGCAATCGGTCGCGCCAAACAGGATCCACCGGGTAAATATGCCCCTGCTCGTCGAGTACGCTGTGCGGACAGAGCAACATGCCGGTGCGCAAGCTGCCATTCAGAGCACCGGCAACACCGAACGTCGCCAGCGCCTGAGCCCCGGCATCGGCCAAGGCCAGCGCCGCCTTGCGAGCAGCGTCCTGCCCCATGCCGCTGAGCCACAGACCGCAGCCCTCTGACAGGGGCACGATGCAGTCGGGGTGTACTGTCTGGGTCGTCAACGCAGCCGCTTCAGCCTTCAATGCCACCACGATACCCAGCGAGTGCAGTCTCACCTTTGCGCCCTTGACTGGCTGAGCAGGTGTCGAAAACGGGCCAACGCGTACAGCGGGAAATACGCAGCGTAGCCGTGATATTTGAGGTAATACACCCGTGGAAAACCGGGTGCGTTGTGCGAGGGATGAGACCAGAGTCCTTCATGCTGCTGGCAGGCGAGCAGCCATTGGATGCCGCTGCGCACCGAATCGGACTTGACCTCGCCCATCGCCAGCTGGGCCAACACCGCCCACGCGGTCGAGTGAGGTGTACTGACGCCACCGTTGGTGCCGGCCAGGCTCGGGTCGATGTAGCTGTCATTGCTCTCGCCCCACCCGCCGTCATCGTGCTGCCGCGTGCGCAGCCATTCCACGGACTTGCGCAAATAAGGTTGCTGGAGATCCTCACCTGCCAGCGCCAGTCCAGACAGCGCGCTCCAGGTGCCGTAGATGTAATTGTTGCCCCACCGCCCCCACCAACTGCCGTCGGCCCGCTGGGTGGCGCGCAGATAATCGACGCAGCGACGCAGGCCGCCACGGTCCTGATCGCGCCCCAGCACGCCGAGGCACGCGGCCACACGGCCAGAGACATCCTCGGTCGGCGGGTCAAGCAGTGCGCCATGGTCGGCGAAGGGAATCGCGTTGAGGTAGTAATACGTGTTGTCTGCGTCGAAGGCCGCAAAGCCACCGTTCTTCGACTGCAAGGCCAGCATCCAGTCCGTGGCCCGATCGATGCTCTGGCGATGGTGTCCGGGCTGACCCCGGCGGCGATCCAGCACGTGCAACAACGCCGCCACCAACGCGGTGTCGTCAATGTCGGGGTAGTAGGCGTTGGCGTACTGAAAGGCCCAGCCACCCGGCGCCGCCCGGGGTGAACGCGCCACCCAGTCGCCCTTGCATTCCAGCTCCTGTCGCTGCACCAGCCAGTCGCAGGCCCGCACGATGGCCGCCTCGGTCGCCGTGTTGTCGTCGCTGTGAATCAAGGCCATTGCACTCCAGCCGGTATCCCACACCGGCGAAACGCATGGCTGGCAATACGCTGATCCGTCGGCGCGATGGACGACCAGTTTTTGGATCGAACGCAAACACGTATGCCGGGCCGGGTGATCCTTGGGGTAGCCGAGCAGGATCATCGCTTCGTAGCTATTGACCATCGGCGGAAAAATGCCCCCGAGGCCATCCTCGCCATTCAAGCGCGGCAGGAACCAGGCTTCCGCCTTGCGGATTGCACGCCGGCGCAGCCCCCCCGGCATCCAGCGATCGAGTCCGCGCCCCAGCTTGTCCAGCCCGAGGAACAGCCGGTTCAACAGGCCACCACGGAGAAAATAGTTACGCTCCTGTTCCGGCGGAGTAACGAACAGCTCACGAATACTGACTCGCCCGGGATTGATCGCACGGGCCTTGAGCGAACAGAGGATGGTCAAGGGCACCAGGGTCGTCCGTGCCCAGTACGAGGTCTTCTCGATGTGCAGAGGCGCCCAGCGCGGAAACAACATGATCTCGACCGGCAAATAAGGGACCGCGCGCCAGGGCACCTGCTCGAACATTGCCAGCAGGATGCGCGTAAACACATTGGTTTTGGCGGCGCCACCCAGCGCCAGTACCGCTTCCCGGGCACGGCACAGGTGTGGCGTATCGAGCGCGTCGCCAGCGACCTTGAGTGCGTAATACGCCTTGACCGTGCACGACAGATCGATCGCACCGCCCACATACTGCGGCCACCCGCCATGGCCCTCGAGGACCTGAGTCGAACGCAGGTAGCGGGCCATCTGTTCCTGCAATACCTCGTCGATCTCATCCGTGAAATGCATCATCAGGATGTATTCGGCGGTGATCGTGCAGTCGGACTCCAGCTCGAAACACCAGTGGCCATCAGCACGTTGACGTGCCAACAGCGCAGCACGCGCACGGGCAATGGCCGAATCCAACACAGTGGTTTCGGGTACCCGCGCGCTGTTGGCAACGACAGCGTCAATAGAGGCGGAACACTCCCTCATGGCTGCACATCATCGGTGTCGGTGGAGGTGCACCAGATCGTTTCGGTGCAATAGGGAATGGCACTTTTCGGCCAATTGATTTTCCCCTCCGAGGGGGCATTCCACTCCGCAGACAGCAGTGTCAATGGAAGCTTGCGGGCGGCCGTTTCGAACAGCCAGCGCAAACCGCTGTTGGAGTTCCCACTCAATCGGGTGAGCGCGATGATACTGGCCACCGTTTTGTGTGAGATCTTGACTTGCTCACCGGCGCGAAAATTGAGGTTTTGCTGCAACTTGCGCAGCGTCATGACGGCCAGGCCGATGCTCCACAGGCAAAAACGGCGGAACCCCGCCTGCTCGATCGGAATGGCCAGCGTGTACTCCAGCGCGTTGCGCAGGTGGGCATGGGCCACGCCGATCAATTCGGACATCGCCCCCTTCTGACCCTCCTGACCCTCCTGACCCGCCTGCATGTCTGCCAGATGCACGCCATACCGGGCGAAGACATCCTGTGGCAGCCAGCACACGCCATGGCTGTAGTCTTCCCATTGGTCCTTGAGGATATTGGTCATCTGCAGGCCCTGGCCGAAGGACACCGCCAGACGCATCAGCCGCTCCCGTTGGCTGGCCACGGAAGGATCGAAATCGATGAGCAACTCGGTGAGCATTTCGCCCACCACGCCGGCCACGCAGTAGCAGTAGCAATCCAGATCGCGCAGCGTTTCCAGTCCTTGCTGCCCCACGCAGCACTGAAAGTCGCGCATGCCGTGGGACATGATTTTCAGGCATTTGATAATCGCCAGGCGCTGCGCTGGCTTCAAGTCCTGAGTGACTTGCAGCACCAGCGGCAACTGGCTGACCAGCTCGCGCTCGGCCAGCAAGGTCTCCTGTGAAAACAGCGGCGCCAGTTCGGCCGCGAAGCGCTGCGGGTCGATGCGGCCAGTGACGGCATCGATGAACCCATCCTCGTAACGCAACTTCTGCTCGGCAGACAGGGCCGGCTCGTCTTCGATGGTGTCGGCGACACGGCATAGCAGGTACGCATTGGTGACTGCACGGCGTAAGGCCGGCGGCAATTGGGGAATGGTGAGTGCAAAGGTTCTGGATACTTTGGGCAGAATGGCGTTTTGGTATGCGTCGGCAGCGCTTTCGGTGGCCTCAGTGGCCGGCTGGGATTCGATCATAGGCATGCCTTAGCCTTCCTCTTTTTGTAGAGTTAGGGACGGTCGGAAATAGCCCCCGACCGAAAAACAAGGGCGCGCCTATCAGACGCGGCCAATGTCACGCTTCCGAAATCAGTGTTCTACCCCGAAGGATGCGATGCGAGGCGTTTGCCTGCCTGGCAGACGCGCCTGAACCCTGTTGCTCAGGGCTCTCTTTTCGCACAATCCTCTGGCAACAATATAGTAGGAAAATTTGGTCCATACTGAAAAACGAACTGTTTGGAAATTTCAGTATCCTCTTCCCACAGCAAGCTCTGGCAGAGAACTCAAGGATTATTTACCGATGGAAGTGCCGTGAAAATACTGGTGAGCGGAGCCACTGGCTTTGTCGGCTCGGCCGTAGTGCGACGCCTCCTGCGAGATGACCACCATGTTCGGGTGCTGGTGCGGGCGACCTCGGATCGTCGCAACCTGCACAATCTGAATGTGCAAGTCATCGAAGGGGATCTCACCCAACCGACTTCGCTGCAGCGCGCCTGTGATGACTGCGACGCTCTGTTCCACGTGGCGGCCGATTACCGACTGTGGGCGCCAATTCCCGCGCAGCTCTATCAGACCAACGTCGACGGCACGCGGGCAATACTCGAAGCGGCCAGGCTGGCTGGTGTGCCACGTATCGTCTATACCAGTAGCGTCGCCACCCTTGGCAATCCCGGGGATGGCCGCCCCGGTGACGAGAACACCGCGGTGACACTGGGCGACATGATCGGACACTACAAGCGTTCCAAGTTCCTCGCCGAGGCGCTGGTCCGGGAGCTTGCCGCCGAGGGGCTGCCGGTGGTGATCGTCAACCCCTCGTCCCCGATCGGACCGCGCGACATCAAACCCACCCCCACCGGCCGGATCGTGCGCGACGCCATCGCGGGGCGCTTGCCCGCCTACGTCGATACCGGCCTCAACGTCGTGCATGTGGACGATGTCGCGGAGGGCCACTGGCTGGCGTTCCAGCGTGGCGTGGTGGGCGAGCGCTATATCCTGGGTGGCCATAATCTCAGCCTGCGCGACCTGTTGATCGAGATCGCCGACATTGCCGGGCGGGCTCCGCCGCGCTGGCGATTGCCGCATGCCGTGGTCATGCCGGTGGCTCATCTGGCAGAAGCCTGGGCACGGCTGACCGGCACCCAGCCGATTGCCACCGTGGAGGAAGTTCGCATGTCCAAAAAACGCATGTTCTTCTCCAGCGCCAAGGCCGAGCGCGAGCTCGGTTATGCCCCGGGCCCTGCCCGCCTGGCACTGGAAGATGCGGTCAGGTGGTTCGAGCAGCACCGGTAGCCATCAACGCATGAACCGGCGTGCCAGACGCGCGAGCCCCGGTACAAAGGTCGGACGCAGCAAGCGCTTGTCGTAGCCGTCCATCCGCCGCCGATCCTCGGCTAGACACAGGTCCAGCAACTCGGGCAACTTGAGATCCAGGCCGATCTGCTGATGCCCGGTGAGGGTGAAGTTGGCGTCCTGCATTTCGTCGTTGCTGTCCAGCCCCTTGGCGATGCCGATGCGCTCCCAGATCAGGAAAGCCCAGACGCGAGCAACCTTGAACTCAAAGGCCACGCGTCGCCACCACGGCAACTGACGCCGGTACCAGGCGACCCAGTTGGCGAAAAACAGGATGTGCCGGGCCTCCTCCTGGATCACCGGTTCGAAGGTGTCCACCAGTTCCGCCGGAAAGTAACCGGTCAGCTTGGCCGACTCGAACAGGCCAAAGGCAAAGAAACTGTCGATGCACTCGCTGTAGCCGGTCACCAGCCACCCCCATTCGGGGTCCTTGGGCACCAGATAGTCCGGTTCCGGCTCCAGGGGAATGCCGTAGGCCTCGACCAGTTTGCTGAGCACCACCTTGTGGCGCGCTTCTTCGCCGCCATCCATGTTCAGCGCCTCACGCAGCAGCAGGTCCTTCACCGTATTGGAGTAGGTCTGCACTTGCAGCTGCGCGCGCCCCTCGGTCTGCACGGCGATGTCCCAGATCGGCAGTGACGTAATGCGCTGCAACACGTCGGGGCTCAGTTCGGGCCAGACCATTACCGCGGGCTTGTAGGGATTGTGGGTGTCCAGCAGCATGCGACAGAACAATCGCTTATGCGCCTCGGAGCCGATCCTGATCCGGCCGGGCTCCTCGCCCCGCCAGTGGCGCATGGCGTGATCGGCAGCGTCTGTGAGGGCATTGCTGAGCATCGGACATTCTCCTCTCGTCACTCAACGCTATAAACAGTCGGGCATCATTGCGCAGCTTGATCGCACTGCCGTCCTGCCTGACGGCGCACTTCCATCCAGTGCCAGTAAATCAGCGCCGGCACGCCAACCCCCACCTCGCGCATGCGCTTGACCAGTGACAGCGCCAGACTGACATCAGGCGGAACTCCTATCATGCTGCCGAACAGGATCAGACCGCCCTCCTGCACCCCCAGACCGGCGGGCACGATGAAGATGATGTGGCGCAGGGCCTGGGTCACCGCTTCGATGGCGATGGCATCCCAAACGCTGATCGAATAACCCAGCAGGTGCAGCGCCAGCCAGGTCTCGACGCTGCCCAGCAAGAACCCGGCAAACTGCCAGGCACCGGCGCCGATCAGCCGCATCGGGCTGGCACAAAGCGCGCGAATATCCTGGTCCAGATTAGAACCGTCGATCAGTTCGGTCAGGCGATTGCGACCGCCAAGGACTTTCTCCGCCACCCCCTCCAGACGCGAGAACACCTGGCCGTGGCGCAGCAACATGAACAACCCGAACGGCAGCGGCAAGCTGGCGGCCAAGGCAATCAACAGCGAGTCCAGCGCGCCCACCTGATGGGTCAACGCAATCAGCAACACGATGCCCAGCGCGGTGAATAGGTACTGGTTGACCAGGGTCAGCAAGACTTCGATGACGATGCTGGCGGTGGCGGCTGCACCGTCGATGCCGCGCCATTTGACCAGCCGGATGCCGACGATCTCGCCGCCGATGTTAACCACCGGCAAGAGTCGGTTACAGGCTTCGCGAATGGCGGCGATCCAGAACAGGGCCCAGACACCGGCGCGTCGTTGCGGGTCACGCGGTGCCAGCAGCATGCGCCAGCCCAGTACATCCAGCAGCAACGGCAATGCATGAAAAGGCAGCAGCCACAGCAAGGCCCAGCCGGCATGGTCGAGGGCACCGAGAATGGCGGCCCCGTCCTCATGCACCACCATATAAATGATTGCCGCCAGCCCGAGCAGCCCGGCAAGGTAGCTGAGCCGCTTCATGCTGCAGCCGCCGCCGGATCGCAGAAACCGTGGCACAACTGGCAGCAACCTTCGATGGCGCTGCGCACCCGTGGTGACAACAGCGCCGCCAGTTCGTCGGCATGGCGGTAGTCGGCCATGCCGGCCGTCAACCCGCCGTGAACCGCCGGGTGCAAATACAATTCCGAAAGACCGCTGGGCAACTGCTGCAACATCTCCAGCAGCACGCCCTCGTCCATGCCGCCGGTGTGCCGAAGGCCAAAGACATGATCGTTATAGATCACCCCGGCCCGCTCCAGGCGCTGGCGCATCAAGCCCAGCCAAGGGCGCAGCCACGGTCCCATGCCTGGCTCGGCGGGCAGCCGCACGGCGTGCAGTCCGAAGTCTCGGCCAATAGAGAGCAACAGTGATAAGACGGTCGGATGCAGATGGAAATGCTTGTGCGCATTGACGTGGTCTAGCGTCAAGCCGGTCGCCGCGAAGGCCTCGAACTGGGCGCGGATCTCGGCGGCCAGTTGGCGCCGTACACGGGGCAGGAAAAAAAACCGGAAGCCGTTGCGCACCATGGCGCTGTCGAACCAGCCTTGGGCATTCACCAGATCAGGAATACTCGCCGTTGGCAGCATGGCCTTGCCGTCAGCCAGTACCAAGTGCAGGCCAATGGCAAGACCGGGCATACGTCGGGCACGGTCGACGGCATCGGCCGCTGCGGGCGCCGCCACCATCAAGCTGGCGGCCCGCAACACCCCTTCTCGATACGCCTGTTCGACAGCCTCGTTGACCGCCGCGTGCAGCCCAAAGTCGTCCGCGGTGACGATCAGGCGCGGCCGCCCGACACGCATCGCGCTCAAGCCTCGTGCTCGCGCAGGAAGCGGAAGAACTCCACCCCCTCACGCAGGCGGCGCTTCGTCATGTCCCAGCTACCCAGCATTTCTTTAACGATCTCCCAGATCTTCGAGGGCCGGAAGTAGAAGCTTCGGTAGAAGGTCTCGATGCCGTGGAAAATATCTTCTTTGGACAGGTGCGGGTAACTGATCAGCGCCAGCTGTACGCCTTTCTCGTTGACCAGGTTCATGTCCCGGTTGGGTTGCAACCAACCGTTCTCCACCGCCTGCTTGTACAGCGTGGTGCCAGGGTACGGTGCCGCCAGCGACACCTGGACGGTGTGCGGATTGATCTCTTTGGCGAAGGCGATGGTCTTGGCGATGGTTTCCTTGGTCTCGCCGGGCAGGCCAAGGATGAAGGTACCGTGCACCTGAATGCCCAGCTTGCGACAGTTTTCAGTGAAGGTCCGCGCGATATCGGTCCGCAGGCCCTTTTTGATGTTGTGCAGTATCTGGTCGTCGCCGGACTCGTAGCCAACCAGCAGCAAACGCAGGCCGTTGTCCTTCATGATCTTCAGCGAGGAGTAAGGTACGTTGGCCTTGGCGTTGCAACTCCAGGTCCAACCCAACGCGTGCAGGCCCCGGGCAATCTCGTGCACGCGGTCCATGTTGGAACTGTCGGTGAAGGTGTCGTCGTCGAACATCAGCTCCTTGACTTCGCGCATGTTCTCCTTGATCCACTTCGCCTCGGCGATCACGTTGGCGGCCGAGCGAACGCGGTAGCGATGGCCGCCGACGGTCTGTGGCCAGAGGCAGAACGTGCACTTGGAGCGGCAGCCGCGGCCGGTGTAAATGGACACGTAAGGGTGTTTCAGATAGCCGATGAAGTAGCGGTCGATCTTCAGGTCGCGTTGGTAGACGGGCGCCACGAACGGCAATTCGTCCATGTTCTCGATTATTACCCGCGGCGGGTTGTGCTGCACACTGCCGTCGGCGAGCTTGTAGCTGATGCCGGTGACGTCCTTGAACGCCCGGCCCTCGGCAATTTCCTTGCAGGTGAAGTCAAACTCCTCGCGCGCCACGAAATCGATCGCCGGCGAGGCAGTCAGTGAATCAGAGGGATCGACCGCCACTTTGGCGCCGACCATGCCGATCAGGATCTCGGGACGGCGCGCCTTCAGCAGTTCGGCGAATTTGGCATCGGTGGGGAACGAAGGTGTGCTGGTATGGATGATCACCAGCTCATATTCGGCGGCAATCGTCAGCGATTCCTCCACCGTGAGCTCTTCCACCGGCGCATCCAGCAAACGTGAGCCGGGCACCAGCGCGGCGGGCTGGGCCAGCCAGGTGGGGTACCAAAAGCTCTTGATCTCGCGTTTGGCCTGATAACGTGAACCAGCACCACCGTCAAAACCGTCGAAGGACGGCGCCTGCAGAAAAAGCGTCTTCATAGGAATTATTAGCTCCAACGGTCACTGGACCGAGATTTGCCAACCGCCTGCGAACGCACTACAGAAAATCACGGTCAACTATAGCGTATGGGTCCGCCCTTGCGCGCATGCAGAACGTTGCCGCGCCACTTCACCCGCCGACCGGTCAGGGCCACTGCCCACTCCATTAATAGCAGCAGGTCGCGCAAGGGGGTAAACGGCACGCAATACCAAGGTGTCGATAGGCGTCTGACGTTGCGCCCGAGAAAAAACTGCGCAACCCGCGCAACACCCGCGACCACCGCCAGGCAGACGTTCAGCGTCGAAGGCGCCAGCGTAAGACCCACCAGCGACACCGGCCAGGTGAAACAGACAACGCTCATCGCAAAGCCGCCTGGCGAGATGGCACGGATGGTCCGCAGCCAACGCAGTTCGTGCATCCATAGCTCGCTCAGGCGGGTTTCGCTGACTTCAGTGCCCACCCATACCTCCGACAGCACGGTCCGTAACCCGGCTTCCCGAGTCAGCTGGCCCAACCAGAAATCATCGGCCAAGGTATCGCGCAACACCTCGAAGCCGCCGACGGCTTGCAACGTTTCGCGGCGCAGCGCGATCGTCGAGCCGAACGCGAAACGCCTGGAGCCGAAGGCATGCGCCAGGCAGACCGAAGGTGCAAACCAGTCGTCAATGAAAAGGCAGCCCAGACGCGACCAGAACCCGCCCTGCGGGACTCCGTGATATAGGCAGGTGACGATTCCCACACTTGGGTCCGCCAACGGCGCCGTCACCCGCGACAAATAATCCGCAGGCACACTGATATCGCTGTCGGCCAGCACCAGCCAGTCGTGACGGACCAGCGGCATCATGTTCAGCAGGTTGCTGACTTTCAGATTGACGCCCTGCACGCGGGGATCGACGACCAGGTCAATGGCCAGCTGCGGGAATTCCGCGCACAACCTCTGCACCACAGCAATGGCGGGGTCCTGAGGCTCGCGCACACCGAATATCAATTGATCACCCGAGCGGATCTGCTGACAGAATCCGCGCAAGTTTTCGTACAGCCGCGGTTCGGCGCCATGCAAGGGCTTGAGCACAGACACCGGGTGCGCCCGCCCACCGACGCCCGCCAGAGGAGTCGGTGCGCGAAGGTGCTTGAGCACAGCGCCCAAGGCGACGACGGCATAGCCGGCGGCGGCAACGACCAATCCGCTGCCCAACCAGGTGGCGAACGTGCTGACGAAGTAAGGGGTCGGCATGTGGGGTTGATTACAACAATTGCTCGTTGATAGCAATCGACGTTAGATCGAAATCTGCGCAATGGAGATTCTGCGCTACGCTACACTGCCAAAACGGGATCTCTCGAGGAGGTTGATTTTGGCTAGCCAGGAACAGGAATGTCGCCAGTGGCGTGAATCGACGGACGTGGTTTCCTTTAATGACGAGCAGCTGGTTCTTGTCGACAGGTTCGATCAGGAAATCGGGTTTCTCGACAAGGCCTCCGCGCATCAGGGGCAAGGCTTGCTGCACCGGGCCTTTTCGCTGTTGGTATTTAATCGCAAAGGCGAGTTGCTGTTGCAGCAACGGGCAGCGGGTAAGCGCCTGTGGCCGGGCTTCTGGTCCAACACCTGCTGCAGCCATCCACGGCGTGGCGAGACGCTGGACGTAGCCATTGAACGACGTCTCGGTGAAGAACTGGGCATGCAATGCTCGCTACAGTTTCTCTTCAAATTCGAATACCAGGCACAGTTCGACACAGAAGGCGCCGAGCATGAGTTGTGCTGGGTGTATGCCGGGCGCAGCGACGAAGTGCCCACGCTCAACCTCAACGAAGTCTCGGCGCTGCGGTATATTTCTCCGGAAACGCTGGACACGGAACTGGCGGAACAACCACACCATTTTACGCCTTGGTTCAAGATCGAGTGGGAGCGCCTGCGTCGAGAACATGCCGACCTGTTCACGCCGCTTTCTTAAGTTCCCGATGGTAGATGGCAGACAGAAATCGCGGAGACTTCCTTGGGCATTCCCCTTATTCAACAGGCCAGGATTGCACGCTACATCCTCGGCAAGAAGCTGAGAGGCCAGCACCGCTATCCACTGGCGATGATGCTGGAGCCCCTGTTCCAGTGTAATTTGGCCTGCGCAGGTTGCGGCAAGATCGACCACCCCAAGGACATCCTGCGCAAGCGCCTGAGCGTCGAGGATGCCTTGCGCGCCGTGGACGAATGCGACGCGCCCGTGGTCTCCATTCCCGGTGGCGAGCCCCTTATTCACAAGGAAATGCCGCAGATCGTGCGGGGCATTATTGCCCGCAAGAAGTTCGTTTATCTGTGCACCAACGCGATTCTGCTGACCAAGCACATCGATGAATACGAACCGTCCCCCTACTTCACCTGGTCTATCCATCTGGATGGTTTACAGCAGCGCCACGATGATTCTGTGTGTATGGAAGGCGTGTTCGACAAAGCCGTTGAGGCGATCAAGCTAGCGCTTTCTCGCGGCTATCGGGTGACCATCAATTGCACCTTGTTCAATCAAGAGCCGCCGGACAACATCGCTGATTTCTTCGACTACGCCATGTCCCTGGGCATCGAGGGCATCACCGTGTCACCCGGTTTCAGCTACGAGCACGCACCGCGTCAAGACGTGTTCCTTGGCCGCACCGAGAGCAGCACCCTGTTCCGCGAGGTGTTCAAGCGCGGCAAGGAACGCAAGAGCAAATGGGTGTTCAATCAGTCCTCGATGTTCCTCGACTTTCTCGCCGGCAACCAACGCTACCAGTGCACGCCGTGGTCCAACCCGACCTTCAATATTTTTGGCTGGCAGAAGCCTTGCTACTTGCTGGTCGATGAGGGTTACGCGCCGACCTACAAGGCATTGATGGAAGAAACCCAGTGGGAAAACTATGGCGTCGGTATTAACCCCAAGTGCGACAACTGTATGGCCCACTGCGGCTTCGAAGGCAGCGCCGTCAACGACACCTTCGACCATCCACTGAAAGCGATGCGTGTGGCCCTGTTCGGCCCCCGCACCGATGGCGTCATGGCGCCCGCGCTACCTGTGCTCTACAGCGAACGTGTCGAGCCCCCCTCCGCACGCATCCCGGTTCGCATCGTCGACCCCACCGGTGCGGATCCCGGTAAAGGCTAGTGGCGACATTGACCCTGTCCGCGTACGGCTGGGCGCTTACACTTCTCCCTGCCGTGATCTGGGTCGGCCTGCTCGTGGCGCCATGGCGGCCGTGGAGCACCCGCGAACGGCTTGAGGCCGACTCACACACCGGCGGTAAGACTGATCTCAGCGACATTACCGTGTTGATTCCGGCACGCAACGAAGCCGACACGCTCGGCGTTACCCTGACCGCCTTGCAGGCACAGGGCACAGGGTTGCAGGTGGTGGTCATCGACGACCAGTCCAGCGACGCCACGGCCACTATTGCTAGCGCCTTTCCTGACACTCGCGTCGTCAGCGGCCAGCCATTACCGGAGGGCTGGGCCGGAAAACTGTGGGCATTGGAGCAGGGAAAGTCCCACGTGCGTACGCCCATGACGCTGTTGCTCGACGCCGACATCCAGTTGCAGCCTGGCCTGCTGTCGGCGCTGCGGGCGTTCAAACAGCGTGAGGGGAAGCAGTTTGTTTCGTTGATGGCAGACCTGCGCCGCACCAGCTTTTGGGATCATCTGTTGTTGCCGGCGTTCGTCTATTACTTCAAATTGCTGTATCCGTTTGCCCTGTCCAATTCTCGCCATCGGTACGTGGCCGCGGCAGCGGGCGGCTGTGTACTGGTCGATACCGAGGTCCTGCAAAGTATCGGTGCCTTTACCTGCCTGCGGGATGCATTGATCGACGATTGCTCGTTGGCACGACAGGTCAAAAACGCTGGCTATCGTACCTGGCTGGGCCTTAGCCGTGGGGTGATTAGCCGGCGCCCTTACGGCACCCTGATCTCTATCCACGATATGGTCGCGCGTTCAGCTTTTACCCAGCTCGGCTACTCCATATGGATACTGCTGACCGTGACGGTGATGTTTGTCGTCGCCTATGCGGCACCGTTCGCCTTGCTGAGTTTGCCACTTGCTCGACCGTGGGCGCTGACTGCCTGGGGGGCCATGACGCTGAGCTATCTGCCGATATTACGCTACTACCGGATGTCTCCGTTCTGGGCCTTGTTGCTGCCACTGGGCGCAGCGTTTTACCTTGGCATGACCTGGAGTTCGGCGATCCGCTACTGGCGTGGAGTCCGTTCTCATTGGAAGGGACGAGTCTATAGTGCCTGATTCACGGGGCATTGATCCTTGGCGTCATTCGCCCTTCGACGACGCGCCGGTTGTAGCGTTTGCCGCAGAGCAATCGCTCTGCTAGTGTCAGTATTGAGTTGTTTTTTGAACCGCTGCCGACACTGGTTTCTGCCCATGGCCCCCAAGAAAGCCACCGTCGATTTCGAAAGTCCTCCCCTAAAACCGTGGCAGCCGGTTGCCCCTGATACAGACCGAGCAGAGTGTGCAGAACCTCCTCAAGCACGGCGTGCTCCTCGAACAGCGCCCTTCGGCGTGGACACTCAAGCATGATCGCGACCTACCAAAAACAATGCCAGGCGCGCGTCGATGCCGCTCTGGAAGAACTCCTGCTACCTCCACGCGACGAACTGCAACGCCTGTACCAGGCGATGCGCTACAGCGTCGTCAACGGCGGTAAGCGGGTCCGCCCGATGCTGGTCTATACCGCTTGCGAAGCCCTCGACGGCGCGGCGGAACAGGCCAAAGGCGCCGCCTGCGCAGTGGAGCTGATCCACGCTTATTCGCTGGTTCACGACGATCTGCCAGCGATGGATGACGACGACCTGCGTCGCGGCCAGCCGACCACCCACAAGGCGTTCGACGAGGCCTGCGCGATCCTCGCAGGCGATGGCCTGCAGGCGCTGGCCTTCGAGGTGCTCGCCGATCCCCGGCACAACCCTCAGAGTGCCGAAGTTCGCCTGGAAATGTGCGGTATCCTGGCGCGTGCCGTCGGCCCTGCCGGCCTGGTCGGTGGCCAAGCCATCGATCTCGAGGCGGTTGGTCACCAGCTCGATCAGAACGCTCTGGAAACCATGCATCGACACAAGACTGGCGCATTGATCGAAGCCTGCGTGCAGCTTGGCGCGCTGGCCAGCGGTAACGCAGACGAAGCCTCGCTACGAGCCCTGCGCGACTATGCTCGGGCCATCGGCCTGGCCTTCCAGGTGCAGGACGACATTCTCGACGTGGAGAGCGATACCGCCACCCTCGGCAAACGCCAGGGCGCCGACATTGCCCACGACAAGCCGACCTACCCGGCCCTGCTCGGTCTCGATGCGGCCAAGACCTACGCCCGCAGTTTGCACGACCAGGCCCTTTCCGCTCTGCATCCGTTCGGCGTCGGCGCCGAGCCGCTGCGCGCCCTGGCCTGCTATATCGTCGAACGGCGCCACTGAGCCAACCGGCGTCACCTGCGACCATTGGCCAAGTCCGCTAAAGGATCCTCCGATGTCCAAGACGTTCCATGAGATCCCCCGCATGCGCCCCGCCACTCCACTGCTGGACCGCGCCGCGACGCCGGACCGACTGCGTCTGCTCAGCGAGGCGGAGCTGGAAATACTGGCCGATGAGTTGCGTCAGGAGCTGTTCTACATCGTCGGTCAGACGGGCGGCCACTTCGGCGCCGGGCTCGGTGTGATCGAACTCACCATTGCCCTCCATTATGTCTTCGACACGCCCAACGACCGCCTGGTATGGGACGTCGGCCACCAGGCCTACCCACACAAGATCCTCACCGGTCGCCGGGGGAGGATGCACACCCTACGCCAGAAGGGTGGCATAGGCCCGTTCCCGCGCCGCATCGAGAGCGAGTACGACACCTTTGGCGTCGGTCATTCCAGTACCTCAATCAGCGCCGCCCTGGGTATGGCCATCGCCTCGCGCCTCAAGGGTGAGAGACACAAATCCATTGCCGTGATCGGCGATGGTGCACTGACGGCCGGGATGGCCTTCGAGGCGCTCAGCCACGCGTCGGATGTGAAGGCCGACATGCTGGTGATCCTGAATGACAACGACATGTCGATCTCCAATAACGTCGGCGGCCTGTCCAACTATCTGGCGAAGATCCTCTCCAGCCGCACCTATGCCAGCGTGCGCGAGGGCAGCAAGAAAATCTTGTCGCGCCTGCCCGGCGCCTGGGAGATTGCTCGCCGCACCGAAGAATGCGCCAAGGCCATACTGGTGCCCGGCGCCCTGTTCGAGGAACTCGGCTGGAACTACATCGGCCCGATCGACGGCCACGATCTGCCGACCCTCCTCGCCACCCTGCGCAACCTGAGCGACCTCAGGGGGCCGCAGTTCCTCCACGTGGTCACCAAGAAGGGTAAGGGGTTTTCCCCTGCCGAGGTCAATCCGATCGGCTATCACGCCATCACCAAACTGGAGCTGGAGCCCGCCGGTGCGCAGCCGCCGAAGAAGGCGAGCGGACCGAAATACTCTAATGTCTTCGGCCAGTGGCTGTGCGACATGGCCGCCACCGATTCGCGCCTGACCGGCATAACTCCGGCCATGAAAGAGGGCTCCGACCTGATCGCCTTCAGCGAACGCTACCCGGATCGCTATTTCGACGTCGCCATCGCCGAGCAGCACGCCGTGACCCTTGCCGCCGGCATGGCCTGCTCTGGCCTGAAGCCGGTTGTGGCGATCTATTCAACCTTCCTCCAGCGCGCCTACGATCAGTTGATCCACGACGTCGCGGTGCAAAATCTCGACGTGCTGTTTGCTATCGACCGCGCCGGTGTGGTCGGTGAGGACGGTCCGACCCACGCGGGCAGCTTCGACCTCTCCTATCTGCGCTGCATTCCCGGAATGCTGGTGATGACCCCCAGCGACGAGAACGAATTGCGCCGCATGCTCACCACCGGCTTCCGCTACCCAGGCCCGGCGGCGGTGCGCTATCCCCGTGGATGTGGGCCGAACGCGGCCATCGAACCTGGCCTGGAACCCCTGGAAATCGGCAAGGGCGTGCTTCGTCGCCGCGGCAAGCAAGTCGCCCTGCTGGTGTTTGGCACGCAGTTGCCGGAAGCGTTCAAGGTCGCCGAAGAGCTGGATGCCACGGTGGCTGACATGCGCTTCGTCAAACCGCTGGACGAGGCCTTGATACGCAAGTTGGCCTCCAGCCACGAACTCTTGGTCACCATCGAGGAAAATAGCATCATGGGCGGTGCCGGCAGCGCGGTGGCCACATTCCTCGCCAACGAGAACCTGGTCCAGCCGATCCTTCATCTGGGCCTGCCGGATCGCTACCTGGAACCCGCCCAGCCCGCCGAAATGCTCGCCGAATGCGGGCTCGACGCCGCCGGCATCGAAGCTGCGGTGCTCGGGCGCCTGGCACTGTTGCACTGGGCTGACGACGGGCAGAAACAAGGGGTTCTCCCGTAAGGGTCAAACACATTAAACTTTGCCCTCGCCTGAAAAGGCTGCGGCTGGCAGCAAGGTGTCCTTATATCAGCGAGCCCCGTTAGCGTCGCCGTTTGGCCTCAGCGCCCTGAACAAGGCTGCACGTGACTGCTTGTAATCCCCCTGAATTCGAAGCGAGGCTGCGAGGATTGTTAATCCCGTCGCCACGGTTGGCTGAAGATCGCCGGGCTTTTCTTGGCGTATCTCTTGGTCTTGGCCTTCTTGGTACTGGATTTGCGTACATTCTTTATTATTTCATTGTGCAACGCCTTGGTGCGCTTGCAGCGGCCTCGGTGACTTACATTCCACCGGTTGTGGCGTTGCTGATCGGATTTTTCGTGGCCCGGGAGCCAGTACATGTGATTGATCTTCTAGCCATCGCAGCAATTCTTGGTGGCGTGTACGTTGTGCAAGTCGGACGGTGACAGGCACTGGTGCTCCCTTCTCAGAACGGGCCAGGCCTGGAGCGTAATCGCAGTCACTGACACCTCTGGTTTGGTGTACCAGAGGGTTCGTTAGCCCTCCTCCCCTCCACCATCCGTCCGGTTTTTCTACGCCACAAAAATAGAGACTTGCAGCATGCAAACTGCCAAAGCATATTATTGCTGTAATATTGTTGATGAAGCGCAAAAAAATCAGGCCTATCGGAGTTGATCCCATGAATGATGCAACCCCCCTTCACAAGCTGTTCCTGGACGACTTATCAATCGGCGACACGTTCCGCAGCGGCACATACCTGATCGATGAGCAGCAAATAAAGAGTTTTGCACAGCAATTCGACCCCCAACCTTTTCATCTGGACAATCAGGAGGCTGAGCAAACTTTTTTTGCCGGGCTCGCTGCAAGCGGCTGGCATACGGCCGCCATCACCATGCGCTTACTTGTCTCATGCCTGCCTTTGGATGCGGGTCTTATCGGCGCTGGCAGCGAGCTGAGCTGGCCTACCGCTACTCGTCCTGGAGACGAACTGCACATCGAGACCTCCGTCCTGGCCATCAATCCTTCGAAGTCCAGGCTTGATCGCGGTCTTGTTACGTTCCAGACTGACACGCTCAACCAGCACGGTGAGTTGCGTCAACGCTCAGTCGCCAAATTGCTGATCTTTCGCCGCAGCACCTCCGCGGCCCACTGAAGCGTTTCAACTAAAAAGCTACGTGTTCGCGAGAGAACCTCCATGCCTCACGACCTGAGTCACCTTGACACCGCGCTTGCGGCCTACCCCCGGGTGGCGCTGCTGGAAGGCCCCACACCGATCCAGAAACTGTCTCGATTGAGCCAAATGCCCGAGCTGAACGGATGCAATCTCTACGTAAAGCGAGATGACCTGACTGGCCTCGGCGGGGGTGGAAACAAACTGCGTAAGTTGGAGTTTTTGCTCGGCGAGGCACTCGCCGAGGGCGCCGACACCCTGGTGACCTGGGGCGGTCTTCAATCCAATCACGCTCGGTTGACCGCTGCAGTAGCCGCCCGCCAAGGCCTGACCTGCGAACTGATTCTGACCCAATCTGGCGTGCGCACAGATGATGACTATCGCCTTAACGGCAACGTCCTGCTGGACGCTCTTTTTGGCGCTGCGATCCATCGGCTACCCCTCGGGGCTGTTCCCGACACCTATGCAGCAGAGCTGGTCGAGAAGCTCAAGCGACAGGGTAAAAGGCCCTTTGTCATGCCGTTGGGCGGTTCAAGTCCCAGAGGTTGTCTGGGCTATACCGCATGCGCAGCCGAGGTTCTTCGCCAGGCGGATGCTCTGGGACTCCATCTCGACCGTATAGTCGTCCCCAATGGCAGTAGCGGGACCCACTCGGGCTTGCTGGCCGGCGTCACCCTGGCCCGAGCATCAACGCGAATTATCGGATACACCGTACTTGGAACAGAAGAACAAGCTTTCGGTATAACCCTGGAAAAAACCCGACAAGTTCTACACCTCCTTGACCCGTCCACCATACTGGCTGAAAGCGCGCTCAGCGTGGATGGCAGCCAGCGTGGCGACGCCTATGGCGCCCCGACCGAAGCCATGCTGGAGGCTACCCGTCTACTGGCTTCCCATGAAGGGTTGCTCATTGATCCCGTATACGGCGGCAAGGCATTCGCCGGATTGCTGGCATCCGTCCGCCGTGGCGAATTCCCGGCCGGCAGCAATTTGCTCTTTCTGATGACTGGAGGAATACCGGGCATTTTCGCCTACCGTGCTGCCTTCAGCTGACCGGTCATGGGCGTTCTCCAGCGGTCGTAAAACCCTCCCTGCAGGCGAGCACCGGGAGGTTGGAACAACAGAGACGTATCAGCCCTTCGCCTGGCTCATGCGAGTGAACAGTTCAATGAGCATTTTCTTGCCGTTGAAGGTGTACTGGTTGGTCCTGAACGTGTAGACCTCGGCTTCGGAGAGGTAACCGTCTTTGTTGGTGTCCATGGCTTAGAATTCCTCACCGCCCTTCGGGGCCACGGTCAGGAGTTCCTTGAGCGAAGCACGGCCGTACCGGGGTGCTAGACTCAATCACGCCTTGGGCACTGATCAGCGTTGCTGCGGCCTCAACCCGCCGCGCTACAACGGTGACAGGCAGTTCAGACGTACTCTATTCAGCCAAACGTGAATGAGCTGAAATGCCCGCTTTCGGCATTGGATTCAACCGATGAATGCAATGGTTGACCAAGATATCGGCAACAGAGACGACGACAAGCGACACGCTACACTCCCCTGGCTCCGCCGCGGCACCTGAGCTGCCAAAGCCCCTGTCTCCTGATCTGGAGGTATCCAATGAGCGATAGTACCGAACTCACTTCCTTCACCGGCTGGGCCGCAACGGCGGCCGGTGCTCCACTGGAACGCTATAGCTACGATCCCGGTCCATTGGGGGACGAGGAGGTGGAAGTCGCCGTGGAGTATTGCGGCGTCTGTCACTCCGACCAGTCACTGATCGATAACGAATGGGGCATTAGCCACTACCCCTTTATCCCCGGCCACGAGGCGGTCGGCAGTATCGTGCGAGCGGGCGCTCAAGTACGCGGTCTTGAAGTGGGACAACGGGTGGGTATTGGTTGGTACAAGGGCAGTTGCATGCATTGCTCCTCGTGTATCGGAGGCTCCCATCACCTATGTGGCACAGTCCAACCCACCATCATCGGCAGCAACGGAGGCTTCGCCGACCGCCTGCGTTCGCACTGGGCCTGGGCTCTTGCGATACCGGATGGACTCGACCCGGCCATGGCCGGCCCTCTGTTCTGCGCCGGTTCGACGGTGTTCAACTCGCTTGTGGAATTCGACGTCAAGCCCACCGACCGGGTCGGTGTGGTGGGCATCGGTGGCCTCGGTCATCTGGCACTGCGCTTCCTTAACGCCTGGGGCTGCGAAGTCACGGCCTTTACCTCGTCGTTGAGCAAGCAGGACGAAGCCAGACGCCTGGGCGCGCACAAAGTAGTCGCCTCGACCGACAGCAATGCGCTGAAATCCATTGCCGGCACCCTGGATTTTCTCTTGGTCACCGCCAACGCCGACCTTGACTGGCCGGCCATGCTCGCAACCCTGCGCGGCAAGGGACGCCTGCATTTTGTTGGCGCAGTGCCCGGCGCTATTCCAGTGCACGTGTTCGACCTGCTTGCGCAACAGAAGACCTTATCTGCCTCGCCGGTGGGTTCGCCCAGTACCACGGCGACCATGCTGGAATTCTGCGCTCGTCATCAGATCCTGCCGCAGGTCGAGCACTTTCCCATGAGCCGGGTCAATGAAGCCATCGATCACTTACGCAGTGGCAAGGCGCGCTACCGCGTCGTGCTTGACGCCGGCAAATGACAGACTGGCGCGTCGGGTAACGCCGCACGCGCCTTCTTCTACCGCCGCTACTACAGCAGCCCCCTTCACCGGCTTGAGCGGAGCAGGCTAAGTGGCGACTGAATCCCGCTTTTTGCCGCATCCAGCAACTGATGCAAGCGCAGCGCATCCTTAAATGTCGCCGCCGCATGGGTGCCTTCGGCCACGTCTTGCGCATACACGTGATACAGCTCCGCCAATTCCAGTACGGCCGATGGCAATGAAGAGGCCGGCAGGCGCTGGTAGCACTCAGGCAGCGGGAGTAATTGCAGCGCGAGATTGTCGCCGTGGGCACCCTCAATCACGTAATCATCGCCGACATCACCAAAGGCGGAGCGGTTTGTGATTTTCAGGTCGCCCTGGTCGCCGGTGATATCGATCTGCACGCCCGAGCCGTTGCGCTTGCCGCCTTCAATGTGGACCGAAATGACTGCGCCGTCTTCCAGCAGGCCACTGAGCACCAGTTGGTCTGGAGCGCTGCTCTCCAGCACTTCGCCAGTTTCCTTGATGGTGATCTTGGGGAACTGATTGACCATCAACCCCGAGACACTGCTCGGCCAATCTGTGGCGGTGAAGAGCATGTCGAGGAAGTGCCCGGCATAGATCGCGATCACGCTGGAGAAGTTTTCCTCAGGGGCGGTCCAGCGCAGGGCGTTGGGGCGCAGGGCCTGAAAGTAGTTCATGCTGACGTGCATCCGCACCGAGCGCACTTTGCCGACGTAGCCTTGTTGCAGCAGGTCTTGCAGATAGCGGTTGTGCGGCGCATGGCGGCGTTGCAAGCCGACGATGTGACGCACGCCGGCATCGTTCGCCAGTTGCAGCAAGTTCTCGGAGTCAGCAGTGGTGGTGGTCAGCGGCCATTCGCAATAGACGTCTTTGCCGGCGGCGATGGCGGCGCGCACGGTTTTTTCGTGTTGGGGCGCGGTGTTGAGGACCAGGACGAGGTCGACTTCGGGGTTGTTGACCAGCCCGTCGACGGAATCCGCCACTTGCATGATGTCGTATTCACCGGCTGCCGCTTCGGCGCGGTCGCGATTTTCGCTGTACACCGCCTGCAAGTGATATTGCGGCAGCAGATCAAGCACGCGCAGATGACCGTGGCGGGCCCAGTTGCCGACGCCGATGATGCCGACGCGAATCGGGGAGTGTGGGGTTGTCATGGGTGAGTCCTCGCAAGGTGATGGTTGACGAGGTCAAGTCTAGGGAGCGCGCCCCTAAGGAAAAACTGGCCAAAGGGCCGAACACTGCGGACACGGACGGCGCTAATCCTCCGGCCAGAGCGGTTTGATTGTGGAGTGATTGATCCACAGTGATCGGACCCGCGCCCCGTTTTTCCCGAGGGAGAAGATCCCTAGCATGGCTCCACTCTTTACTGTGGAGCTTTCCCATGAACGATTTACACGCTTTACCGGCGACAGCTGCTCTCGCGCAGGAGGCGCCTTCTTCCTGGCGCGACTGGCTGTCGGTGTACTCGGTGGCGCTTGGCGCCTTTGCGTTTGTCACCACTGAATATTTGCCGGTCGGCGTCCTGCCGCAAATCGCCAATAACCTGGGCATCACCGATGGGGTGGCGGGGTTGATGGTGACCGTGCCGGGCGTTGTCGCGGCGGTGTCGGCGCCGGCGATCATGCTCGGCGCCGGACGGATGAATCGGCGGCATTTGCTGCTGTTATTGACGTTGTTGTTGGTGGTTTCCAATCTGGTGTCGGCCGTGGCGCCCACCCTGGCGATCATGCTGCTGGGCCGAGGGTTGCTGGGTGTGGCGCTGGGTGGTTTCTGGGCGGTGGCGATTGCGGCGGCCGGGCGCCTGGTCAGCGAATCAAAAGCGGCGAAAGCGACGGCATTGATCTTCGCCGGGATCACCTTGGCGACGGTGTTCGGTGTGCCGTTCGGGACATTTGTCAGCACGCTGTTTTCATGGCGCATGTCGTTCGCGGTAACCGCTGGGTTGGCCTTGCTGGCGCTGACCGCGCAGGCATTGACCTTGCCATCGTTGCCCTCCAGAGAGGGTTTGAAGATGCGTGCGTTGTTGGCGTTTCTCTCCCGCAGCAACGCTCGACGCAGCATGCTCTTGTTGGGCACGGTGGTGGCGGCGCACTTCACGGCGTACACCTACATTGCGCCGTTCCTGGGGCAGGACGCCGGTTTCTCTCCGGGCGCGATCACCGCGATTCTGCTCGGGTTTGGCCTGGTCGGTATGCTGGCGAATTTCGCCATGGCCGGGACCATCACCACACACCTGCGTGCGTCGCTGGGCGCGGTGGTGTTGCTGATGGTGATTGCGCAATTGACCTTGCCGCAGTTGCAGGGCTGGGGAGTGACCTTGGCGGTATTGGTATGGGGCATGGCTTACGGCGCCATTCCGCTCGGTGTCAGCAGTTGGATGCAACTGACTTCACCGCAATTGCCTGAGGCGAGTTCGGCGATGTTGGTCACCACCTTTCAGGTCGCGATTGCGTCGGGTTCGCTGTTTGGCGGTTTGATGGTCGATCACGCTGGCGTGAGTTCGGCGCTGCGGCTGGGTGCCGGCATCGGTCTGCTCGGGCTGGCGGTGATGCTCAGCTTCGGCGTCAACAAAGCCCCGATTGCCGAGGCCCTGCAACGCTGATTCAAACCTTCAAGATGTTGTCTTTGAAAAAATCGATCAACACTCGCAGCCTCGGTGCCGCCTGCTTCGACGCAGGCCATAGCATCCACAGGTTGCCGGTGTGGTCGGTGTAATCCTCCAGCACCACCTTCAGCCTGCCGTCCGCCAATGGCTGACGGATTGAAAAATCCGGCAAGCAGGCAATCCCCACCCCATCAATCGCCAGGTACGTCAGCGGATCCATCGTGGTGCAGGTCAATGCACGCGCCAGGTTCGGCTCGATGTGCGTGTCGTCCACGCGCAGCGGCCAGCGCTCGATCATCCCGGTGGCCGGAAATTTGTGCAGCAGGCAAGTGTGACGGATCAAATCGTCCGGATGTGCAGGGTCGCCATTGCGTTCCAGGTACGCCGGCGACGCCACCAACTGCAACTGATAGCCACCGAGCTTGCGCGCCATCAGCCGCGAATCCTGCGGCGCACCCGTGCGGATCACCGCATCGAACCCCTCCTCGATCACGTCCACCATGCGGTCGGACATATCCACGTCCAGCTCGATGTCCGGATAGGCACGCATGAACCCGGCCAGCACCGGCATGATCAGAACGTTCTGGATCGGTACGCTGATGCGCACCTTGCCACGCGGTGTGGCAGACAACTCCAGCAGCTCCATTTCCGCCGCTTCCACTTCACTGAGGATGCGTTTGCAACGGTCCAGAAACAGCTCTCCTTCGGTGGTCAGGGTGACGCTGCGGGTGCTGCGATGGAACAAGCGCACGCCGAGACGCTCTTCCATGCGCGCCACGCTTTTGCCAACGGCCGAGGAAGATATTTCCAGCAGACGCCCTGCTTCGGTGAAGCTGCGGGTTTCGGCCACCTGGATAAAGGCCGTGATACCGCTGAGGTTGTCCATCATGGGAGGTATGCTCGATGCTGAAGGAGGGTTAACGCAGAGTAGAGATGGGTGGTGGATTTGCAAAGGGGGGTTGAAACCGAGGCACCGCCATCGCGGACCGACTGCCCCACTCCTCCCTGAATGGGTTGGTCGTGAGTACAGCACTAAGCGCTTCCCTGCGGCGAACGGCAATGATAACGGTATTGCCGCGCTATCGCGTTCTTTCACCCATCGACGCTGTGGCCGCCCTCCCCCTCAATCGCGAGCAAGCTCAATCCCACGGTTCGATCTTCATGATCGACATGCATTACAGCCGAAAAGTCCGAAGTGTTGGGAAACATGGCCCATTTATCCACCGGGGTAAATCGCATTTACTAGCGCCAAGCGCCCCAACCCCGAAAGTCCACATGGCTATCGACCCGGGCAGATATTCAATGGCTCTTCCCCTTACACTTCAGATCGAGGCAATCATGTCCAAACTTCACTCCCCAGTTAAAGTCGGCCCATTCACCTTCGCCCACCGTGTCGTATTGGCACCGCTGACCCGCATGCGTGCCGAAGAAGGCGCTCGCCCTGGCCCGTTGATGGCCGAGTACTACGCCCAGCGCACTTCCGAAGGCGGTTTCCTGATCGGTGAAGCCACCATCGCCGCGCCAAACGGCAACGGTTATCTCGGCGCACCTGGCCTGTTCGAGGACAGCCAGATCGCTGGCTGGAAACACGTCACTGACACCGTACACGCCAAAGGCGGCAAGATCTTCCTGCAGCTCTATCATGCTGGTCGCCAATCCAATGTCGACGTGCAGCCTGAAGGCAGCATCCCAGTCGGCCCATCAGAAGTCCTGCACGGCGGCGTTGCTTACACCACCGAAGGTTGGGTACCCAATACCCCGAACCGCGCCCTGACCATTGAAGAGATCGCAGACCTGGTAGAAAGCTTCCGCACCGCTGCCGAACGCGGCGTGAAAGCCGGTTTTGACGGCGTGGAACTGCATGGCGCCAACGGTTATCTGGTCGATCAGTTCCTGCAGGACAACAGCAACAAGCGCACCGACATTTACGGCGGCTCGTTCGAAAACCGCGCACGCTTCCTGCTGGAAGTGACCAACGCGCTGATTTCAGTGTGGGGCAGTGATCGCGTGGCGGTACGTGTCGGCCCGAGCGGCACCTGGGGTGACATGGGCGACAGCGATCCAGAAGGCCTGTTTACCTACGTAGCGCAACAACTGGCGCCGCTGAACCTTGCTTACCTGCACCTGATCGAGCCGCGCATCCTGGGCAACATCGAGGACGAAAATGCCAACCCTGCCCCCGTAGCTGCCCAGTTGATGCGCAAACACTACAAAGGCGTGATCATCGCTGCCGGTGGCTTCAACGGTGAAAACGCAGAAGCCATTCTTCAAGCGGGTGACGCCGATCTGGTGGCCTTCGGTCGCCACTTCATCGCCAACCCGGACTTGCCGGAACGCCTGCGCCACAATCTGCCGCTGAACGCTTATGACCGTCCAACCTTCTTTGGCGGTACCGAGGTGGGCTACACCGACTACGAGTTCTATAAAGAAGAAGCGACTGCGTAACGTCTTTCGCCGAACGCAAAATGCTGTAGCGCAGAGACCAAACGAAGCCCCCTCGCGGGGGCTTCTTGGTTTGTACACGCAATCGACGGACCGAGATGCCCGATTACGGACTTCTACGTCCGAAATGTTCGGACCTCTAACGCATTTTTCCCGACCCTCTCTATCCCTACACTGGGTTCCATCACATTTCCACAGCTGGAATACCATGAACTCAACCCCATTCATCAAAAGCAAACGGCCGCTGTATTGGCTGGCCTTAGGCACGTTTGCCGTCGGTACCGAAAGTTTCATGATTGCGGGCCTGCTTCCCGGTATGGCGAAGGATCTTGACGTTAGCGTCGGCGTGGCGGGCCAGTTGGTCACTGTATTTGCACTGGCCTATGCACTGAGCTCTCCAGTGCTGGCTGCGCTGACGGGGAATCTGAATCGGCGCAGGCTGCTGATCGGTGCCATGGCGTTATTTGCGGTGGCCAATCTGCTGGCCTTCACGGCCAGTGGCTATTGGTCGTTAATGGCCGCGCGGGTGGTGTTAGCACTCGCGGCGGCAGTGTATGTACCCGGTGCGAATGCGCTGGCCAGCGTGGTCGTTCCACCCGAGCAGCGTGGCCGCGCCATCGCCATCGTCAACGGCGGCCTGTCGCTCGCCATCGCCCTCGGTGTTCCGGCGGGCACCGTGCTGGGTGCGGCAATGGGCTGGCGCGCCACGTTCGGCAGCGTCGCGATCATTTCCGCGTTGGCCGTTGCCGGTTTGTTAATAGGCCTTCCACGCGAGATAGGAACCGGACTCGCCACTGCCAGCCTCCGCCAACGCGTTTCAACCGCGGCTCAGCCAGCAGTATTGCGTACGCTGCTGATCACTACGTTGTGGGCGATGGCTAGCTACACCACTTACACCTACCTCGCTCCGCTTTTGGAAGCCACCACCCTCATAAATGGTCCGGCGATAGGTTTCGTGCTGTTTGGCTGGGGTGTTTCAGCCGCAATCGGCCTGGCCATCAGCGGCCCAGCGGTAGACCGCAAAGGTCCGCGCGCAGTGATCCTGCCGGCGTTGGCGACATCCACTACCGCCTTCATCGTCTTGTCACTGGCGCCGCACTTTGTCGGCAAACAGTTTGTGGTTGTGCCGATTGTCCTCGCCATCGCTGCCTGGGGCGTGGCGCACTGGGCTTTTTATCCTGCCCAGCAAACCACTCTGGTCGGTGTGGCGGGCGTTGCGAGCGCGCCGGTGGTGTTGTCGCTCAATGCCTCCTTTATGTACCTCGGTTTCTCACTGGGTGCGGGTCTCGGCTCCCTGACTTTGCGCTACAGCTCGTTGGCCAACCTAGGCTTTGTCAGTGCCCTCTGCGCGGCGGCGGCCTTGACCTTGGCCTATACCTCCGGCCGCCGACCAGCACCGCAACTTTACCCTTCAAATTAAGCTCAGGGGCTTTGCATGATCATGCCATCTAAAATTCGAGTGGGACTCATTAGCGTCGGTAATTGGGCGGAGTACGGTCACTTACCAGCCTCAAGCTGCTTCCCGACGACGAACTGACGGCAGTCCACAGTCTCGACCCAGTCAAAGCCGCCCAACTGGCGCAGCGCCACGGCATCCGCTTTGCGCTCGATTCCGTAGAAGCGCTGGTGAACCATCCAGAAGTGGATTTGGTGGTAGTGCTTAACACGGCACCGCAGCATGGCACCCGTACGACCGTGAGACTTTCTTCGGTGGCACCGAGGTGGGTTACACGGACTATCCTTTCCATACCGAAGCGGCATGACAATCCGCACCGCTGGCAACTGGGGCCATAGTGCCCCAGCTGTCCAGAAACCTGACTCACCTCAGCAACGGAGCCTGGCGGGCCCAAGGTGCATTCTGGCTGATGGGAGGTCTAAACATATGAAGGACCTTTTCACCTACAGGCTTTTCACAAGGGTGGCGCGACTGGGCAGTTTTTCGGCCGCTGCACGCGAAATGGGTCTGTCTCAATCCCAGGTCTCCAGGATTGTTGCCGAACTCGAAGCCGATCTCGGCACCCTGCTTTTGGCGAGATCGACACGCGCAGTGGTACCCACTGAGGCGGGGGCGGATTTTCTGTCGCGCATGGAGCCCATCCTTGCGGCGGTGGAAGAAGCTGAGCAGAGCGTTCGCGCAGGAGGAGAGCTGCGTGGCGTCGTCCGGATCAGCATGCCAACGAGCATCGGCGTCAGGGAAATCATTCCGCGCATAGCTCCGTTCGCGGCAATACATCCCAACCTGCATATCCAGGTCCTGCTTGCCGATCACTGGCAAGATCTGGTCCGCGAAAATATCGATGTTGCGATAAGGCTGGGGCGGCTATTGGATTCCAGTGCAACAAGCCGTCAGATCATGACCATCTCCAGGCTCATTCTCGCCTCACCCTCCTACTTGCGCGCCGCTGGAGAGCCGACTACACCGGAGGACCTGCAATCACATCGAATCATTGCAGGTCCAGCCTCGACTGTCCCGAGCGGCTGGATGTTCACGCGCAATGGAGAGACCAGGACGATTCAGCTCGAGGCTCACTTCTCGACCGACGAAAATGAGGGAGCTGTCGCCGCCGCAGCCGCTGGGTTGGGGATCACGTCGACAACGGCCTGGGCGTGCCGGCGTGAGCTTGAAAGTGGTGAACTCGTCACACTGCTCACCGATTGGGAGACCGAATCCGTACCTGTCCATGCCTACTTCCCCCATGGCTCGCGTACCCGGAGTGCCGGCCGTGCCTTGATCGAGCATCTTGTATCCAGCCTTCTTGGCGAGGGCTGCGACACGCTCGGAACACATCGCGGCAATACCTATGCATCCCATACATAGAAGATAGCAAGCCAGAGTGGCTACTCTGATCCCGCCGCACCTGCCAATTTAGTGCCGTCATCCTGCACGACGCATCGGTCGACCTTTTCACCCGAGCGGCGCGCTGGACGCCCCTGACTTCATCAATCGAGGAGAAGTGTCATGCGTATGACCGGCAATACTATCTTCATCACCGGCGGCGGCTCCGGCATTGGCCGAGGCTTGGCCGAAGCCTTCCACAAACTCGGCAATCAGGTGATCATTTCTGGCCGGCGTATGGAGCGGCTGCAGGAGACGCTCGACGCCAATCCCGGCATGGCCGCCATTGAACTCGACATTACCGACCCGCACAGCATCCAGGCGGCAGCACAGAAGCTCATTTCCAATTACCCGGACGTGAATGTGCTAATCAACAATGCCGGCATCATGCTGCTGGATCACGCGGACGGGCCGGTGGACGATGCACTCGCACTGTCGACCGTCACCACTAACCTGCTCGGCCCGATCCGCATGACCTCGGCACTGGTCGAGCATCTAAAGGCGCAGCCCGATGCGGTGATCGTCAACGTCTCCTCCGTTCTCGGCTTCGTGCCGATGGCGGTGACGGCGGTCTATTCAGCGACCAAGGCAGCGCTCCATTCCTACACGTTGTCACAGCGCTACCTGCTGCGCGGACATGGCATCCAACTGGTCGAAATCGCGCCGCCTTGGGTACGCACCGAGCTGCTCAATAGCAGCGAGGAAGAGCGCGCTATTTCTCTCGACCAGTTCATTACTGAAGCGATCAAGCAGTTCGAGAGCGGCGTGGACGAAATCCTCGTCTCTCCAGCCGAGGCTATGCGTGCCAACCCCGGCCCGAACGAGCATGCGTGGGTCAATCAGTTCAACGACATGATCGCAGCCGGGCCGGCTTTGGGCTGACCGCGACGATGTCAGAACTGGCCAGGCCCACGCTGACACACCACTGGAGCATCTCGCTGGTGGCGCGATGCTCCGGCACTTGCGCTCCATCTTCAGGGGGACGCTGATCGCCAATGTCGGGATGGACGCCGAAACGCGGTAACCGGCTCATCGCTGAAGGCAGCGCCGATGGCCGGCACTTCATCTCCAATCCGGATCTGCTCATCAAGGCGCTGGATATGGCTTACGAGCAGCGAGGGCGGCCTCAGGAGCAGCTGTTTCACCCGGATCAGGGTTCGCAATATGGCAGCCGTCAGTGATGCATCGGTACAATTGGATTCGGCCCCATCAATTCAACGGTGGGCTGGCGCCAGCTCAGGCCGGGGAAAAACTTAACGTCGTGTCCAGGATTAGCTGACCACTACAGGTGTGTTGGCCTGCTTGTGGCAGTCCGCGTGGAGGCTTGACGCGTAAAGCTATCTCGGCTCAAACCCTCGCAGGACGTTGTAGCGTCCGCAGTAGCGGCATAGGGTGAACGGGAAAGGCGGCGAACAATGGAATATCCGCAGGAAAGACTATTTTGAACACAACCTCCCCTCTCAATGCTCGCGAGGTCTACCAGGTGCTAAGAGACGTTGCGCTTGGCACGCGCTCCATGAAAAGAGCCTGCAGTCAGTCTTGGAATGAAATCTGCACCGGCCCCACGTTCGTTGAGGTCGACGGCTGGCATCTCACGCTTTTCAACGATTGCGACGCGTTGGACTACTGCGAGCATTGCAGGGCACCAGACGGTCGAGTCGGGACTCTTGAAACCTGGCAGCGCTACGGCACTGATCCTGTCGACCTATTGAGTGGCTGGGAACGTGAGCAGCTTGAGCAGCTGTTAAATGCGCTCTGACCGTTACTGCCAATGCTCACCTAATTGAATCAGCTCATCGACCACGTATCTAACCTTCGGGTTGATGCCCCATTCGCACGACTGTCTCCCGAAAACAAGCGAGGCCGCATCGACAAAGAGGGCTCGCACGCAACCGGCCCTCTTTGTTCGAGCGATGGATGACGCCCCATTTTCATTGCTGGGGCCCTTGCTGCTGTCGTTGCGATTTCTGTTGCGGCTGCGGCTGCGGCTGCGGCTGCGGTTGCTGCTGCGGCTGATGCATTAGCTGTCCCGCCTCGTGCTGCTGTTGAGGCGGTCTTTGTTGCGGCAGCGGCTGCGGTTGTAGCTGCGGCTGATGCATTAGCTGTCCAGCCTCATGCTGCTGTTGAGGCAGTCTCTGTTGCGGCTGCGACAGCGGTTGTAGCTGCGGCTGATGCAGTATCTGTCCAGCCTCGTGCTGCTGTTGGGGCAGTCTCTGTTGCGGCTGCGACTGCGGTTGTTGCTGCAGCTGATGCGGCAGCTGTCCAGCCTCGTGCTGCTGTTGAGGCAGTCTCTGTTGCGGCTGCGACTGCGGTTGTTGCTGCAGATGATGCGGCAGCTGTCCCGACTCGCGCTGCTGTTGGGGCAGTCTCTGTTGCGGCTGCGGCTGCGGCTGCGGTTGTAGCTGCGGCTGAGGCATTAGCTGCGGCTGATGCGGTAGCTGTCCCGACTCGCGCTGCCGTTGAGGCAGTCTCTGTTGCGGCTGCGGCTGCGGTTGTAGCTGCGGCTGAGGCATTAGCTGCGGCTGAGGCGGTAGCTGTCCCGACTCGCGCTGCCGTTGAGGCAGTCTCTGTTGCGGCAGCGGCTGCGGTTGTAGCTGCGGCTGAGGCATTAGCTGCGGCTGAGGCGGTAGCTGTCCAGCCTTGCGCTGCTGTTGAGGCAGTCTCTGTTGCGGCAGCATCTGCGGTTGTAGCTGCGGCTGAGGCATTAGCTGCGGCTGAGGCGGTAGCTGTCCAGCCTGGTGCTGCTGTTGAAGCAGTCTCTGTTGCGGCTGCTGTAGCCGTGAATGCATGTGAATGTGACGCCAGCGAGCACGATGGCGGAACCAGTCCCGATTGTGGTAGTGGCGGTTCCAGTAGCTGTCGAAGCCGAAGATCAGAATGGGCATACCTATCTGGGCGCCATAGTAGGGTATTACCGCGCGCTGCCCGTAGTAATCGTACTCAAGTAAGTTGCCCGCTATCCAACCGCGTTCGCCCTGCCAGCTGACATCGCACCACTGCCAGTCGCCGAGGCAGCCATAGATCGTCACCATCGAGCCCCGAGGTACGGTCAGGATGGGCGGATAGGCGAGGTCCGGGCCGGTCCTGAGGATGCTGTTGGAAATGGTGTAGGCAAACTGGTCCTGAGCAAAGGTCACGGGAGTGAACAGGCACGCAAGCACTCCAATGATCAAGTAGATAATCGATTTCATGTCTCGGGCCCTCTGTACAGAGAAATCATTCTACATCCCTTTTTCAACCAGTTGACCGAAGGCTTCGAGCTCGCTCTTGTCCAGGTCGGACACCGCAATAAAACGCGCTGTAGAGTAAGCAGCTCCAGTTCTGATCAGGAATATAACCGAGAGAACAATCTTATAAAAAACAACACGTTATGAACAAAATGAATGAATTTCCCCCTTATCTCGGCACGCCCCCCCCTATCTAGCGCTTCTGGCCGCTTTCTTCTGGTGGTCGTACATTCCGAAACATACCAAGCAGCAGTAAGTCGTAGGTGATCTTCAAACCGCCCGCGATCACCAATGGCCAACCAAAGGTCGATAAGCCCAGCAAATAACCAGCAAGCAGCGGGCTCAAAGCTGACGCCAGGCTACGTGGGACCGTCGTGATACTGGCCGCAGCTGCGCGCTCCCCTGGCGGCACGATTGCCATGATGTAGGAGCTACGAGTCGGCACATCCATTTGCGACAACGCGCTGCGCGCAAGCAGCAAGATAATTGCCAGGCTCAATGTCGGCATCAGTGGAATGAGGATCAAGAACAGGCTAGAGGGTAAGTGCGTAAACACCATCGTATTCACGAGTCCAAACCGATCGGCAATGCGGTTTGCCGCCAGATATGAAAACGCCGTCAATACTCCGGTCCAGAAAAAAATCTCGCCAGCGACCGTGGTGGAAAGCTGAAACTTCTCGAAAAGCCACAACGCAATCATCGATTGCACCACAAAGCCACCCCCGAACGCATCCAGGCTGAACAAGGCCGCAAGGGTATAAACGACCCGCTTCGATTTTTGTAATGGTGCAGCCTGCGCCTTGTGCTCGTCTGTGCCGATCTCCTGAGGTAGCGTGGAATAAATCAGCGCCGATGCCAGTCCCAATAAGCCGTAAAGGATAAACATCGCTTGTAGCGCTTTTTTCCTGTCGAGCCCGGATGTCGCGACTATCCAATCAGGCGCACCAGCGAACAGCGCACCAAATGCGGCAGCCAACGCAGCGATCAGACTATAGCGGGCAAACACCGCCGTTCGCCGGCGTTCGTCTACCAAACCGGAAAGCACAGCGTGCTCTAGCGGCAAGAATACGCTGACGTCGCCGCTGGACGGATTCAATGTCCCGACTATGGCAATCACCAGCAAAGGCCAGAAATCGGTGACAGCCGCAAAGCCAAAACCGGTTCCCGTCATGAGCAGCGCGGCCATTAACAACAACAGGCGGTAGGTAAAACGATGAGCATAGAGGCCAACCAGGAGCGTCAATACACCTGAGCCTAACAGCGTGCCGGTGGCGATCATCCCAACTTCAAGCGGCTGCATGCCCAATGCCAGCAGATAAAGTGGCAGCAGCAAGCTGACGTAACCGTCGGCGAATGCCCGCAAGCCTCGCACGCATAGCAGACGGGAAAGAACCGGCGAGTTCACTTGACCCAGCGTGCAGGGCTTTTTCCGACCGCGCCGCAGATCCAGCCGGTAGGCGCCTGCCCCTCAACGTTTGCGTCCAGACTTTCCGTTGCGGCGAGAGCATGGGACGCGGCACAGATAAGGCTGGTTGCAATGATCATGGATTTCATCTGATTCACCTGAATGTCGTAGGGTGTCGCGCCTATCTCGGCCGCTACTTTGACGACATCATTGGCAGGCACATACAAAAACTCCGGCACCGGATCAATGAAGCGTGCAATCAGCCAGGGGTAAGCATTGCGGTCAATTTTCGGCCGCTCACGGGTAATCCATTTCATGAATTAACCTCTCTTTCGTTACGCTGCGGGTTGACTGGACACCGTCTGGAGATCATTGGAGCACCCTGGCGAAATGGATGATTCCAGCCGCACAGCAGCCCGCCAGGGTGATCATCATGCCCAATTTGAAGCGGAACAGCGCTAGCATCGCCATGCCTGTCACTGCTCCCAATGAGGACGGGCAAATCGTTCCGCCAAAAAATTTATGAGTACACGAACCTTGGGTGGCAGGTGCTTGCGAGAGGGATACACCACGTAGATCCCCAATTCGACGGACTTGTACTCGGGCAGAATCTCTACCAGGTCGCCAGAGCGCAAATCATCGGCCACCATGAAGCTGGGCTGCAAAGAAATCCCTCCCCCCGCTAACGCAATGCTGCGACAGGTATCGCCATTGTTGCAGCGAACAACCGAGCGTGTACGCACGCTTTCACCGCCATCAGGGCCCTGGAATTGCCATTCATTTCCGCTGGCAAAGTTTGTATAGGCAATCACGCCGTGCTCTGTCAGATCAGACAACGTGCGGACTGGAGCATGGCTAGCCAAATACGCGGGTGAGGCACACAGGCACATCCGAGTGCTGGCCAAACGCCGCCCGACCAGAGAAGAATTTTCCATACGCGCAATGCGAACAGCGGCATCGAACCCCTCCTCTACAAGATCTACCAGCCGGTCATTCAAGCTGATGTCCAGTTCGACTTTGGGGTAGGCCTTCATGAAGTCAGCCCATACCGGAGCCAGGTGCAGCACACCAAAACTGACCGGGGCGTTCACCCTGAGCACCCCACTGGGCTCCGGCGCTGCCGACGAAACAGCCTCCTCCGCCTGATCCATCAGCGCCAACACCTCGCGCGCCTGGTGGTAGAACTGCCGCCCCTCCTCTGTCAACGAAAGCCGGCGAGTCGTGCGGTGCAGTAACCGCGCACCCAAGCGCTCTTCGAGACCACTCACATAGCGCGAAATGGCCGCCTTGGACATCTCCAGCGGCTCAGCGGCCCCTACGAAGCTGCCCTTGTCGACGACCATGCAGAAGACCTGCATCTCCAACGCCCGATCCATAACTGTCTCACTAAGTGGAACTATTAATCACATTCGGCCTTATTTATCTCAAATTTTCAACCTATAAACTTAGCCCATCGAAACGCAAATCAACGCAAACGAGGTAGCTATGAAAATCACAGTAATTGGTACCGGGAACATGGGTTCGGCGTTCGCAAAACAGTTGTCCATTGCTGGACATATCGTTCGCATCCTCGGCTATGGCGCAGGCCTGGGCACTTCCATCGCCCCGGTCTGGCTTAACAAGTAATCATTTCGGAGTCCCTACCATGAACACTTCGTTCCCCCTGTTATTTGTGTCTCATGGTGCTCCGATGTTTGCCATCGAGCCCGGTCTGGCGGGTCAACGTCTGGCCGAGCTCGGTCGCGAACTGCCGCGACCTGATGCCATCGTCATCCTTTCCCCACACTGGATGACACCTGGCGAAGTCCGCGTTACAGCGAGCACCGCCCCTGACACCATCCACGACTTCGGTGGTTTTCCCAAGGCGTTGTACCAGTTGAACTACCCCGCGCCAGGCGCTCCGGCTCTGGCAGCCCATATCGTGGGTCTGTTGCAGACAGCGGGATGGAAATCCCGGCTCGATCCTGATCGAGGTCTGGATCACGGCGCCTGGGTACCCCTTTTGTATCTGGCGCCCGAGGCTGACGTACCGGTGGTTCAGGTTTCGATGCCTGCCAGGCTCGACACACACCAGGCCTGGAAACTGGGTGAAGCGCTCAAGCCGCTTCGGGATATGAATGTGCTGATTGTGGCCTCTGGAAGCCTTACCCATAACTTGTATGAGTTTCGTGGAGCGACCAGCCATGGGGCTGAGTACGTGAAAGAGTTTGCAGCCTGGACAGCCCAGACACTGCAAGCGGGTAACACCGATCACCTGCTGGACTACAAGCAACACGCGCCTTCAGCCGAGCGAGCCCATCCAACCGATGAGCATTTCTTACCGCTGCTTATCGCCTTGGGCGCAGCCGGCGAAAGCTATGAAGCACGCATCCTGGAAGGCGGCGTGACCTACGGGGTACTGGCGATGGATAGCTACCTTTTTTCCTCGACCAACACTGATGGAGTCGAGCCGACTCAACCCAGCCAAGGCGTTGCATACCATGCGTGACACTACTTTTTCTGAACCGGTCCGAGAGCCGGAGTCGGGCCTGTTTTTCCGTAAGGCGAGCACCTCGGCCCCCAGGGCCCGCCTACTGCTGCTGCATGGCGTAGGCTCGAATGAAGCGAACCTCGCAGCTCTGGCCGGATCCCTGCCCCAGGAGCTGGAGCTGATTCTGCTCCGCGGCCCGCTACAGGTTGGCCCACAAGGCTTCGCCTGGTATCAGGTGAACTTCACCAGTAATGGCCCCTCGTTCAATCAAGAGCAGGCGGAATCCAGTCGCAAACTCTTGCATCGTTTCATTGAAGCGCTGCCCAAGCTGCCCACCGTGATCGCAGGTTTCAGTCAGGGCGGCATCATGAGTGCGAGCCTCGGGGTCACCGAACCTGAGCAGGTTGCAGGCTTCGCGATATTGAGTGGACGGATGCTACGGGAAATTGCTCCCCAGATCGCAACACCCGATCGGCTCAAGTCGGTCTCGGCCTTCATCGCCCATGGCCATCAGGACAACGTCTTACCCGTCGATTGGGCGAAAGAAGCTGACGCCTGGCTGGATCGAATTGGCGTCGTACACGAAACACATTTCTACAACACGGCCCACGAGATTGTCGCTGAAGAGCTGGCCGATTTCTCGCAGTGGCTGACAACCACGCTGTCACTTTCCAACAAAACAAAAGGAACCTCACCATGATTGATTCACGTACCGCTCCCTACGCCGCATTTGTTATGCGCCTGGCACTGGGCATCATGTTCATTGCTCACGGCCTGACCAAAGTTTTGGTTTTCACGCCTGCGGGCACTGCCGGCTTTTTCGAATCCATCGGTTTCCCCAGCTTCCTGGCCTACCCAGTCATGGCATTTGAAGTAATCGGCGGGTTGATGCTGGTATTGGGTGTCTATGCACGCTGGGTAGCCGCGATTGCCGTTCTTCAGCTTTTCGTTGCTGCGACCGTACACTTCGGCAATGGCTGGAGCTTCACCAATGCCAACGGTGGTTGGGAATACCCAATCTACCTTTGCGTGACTGCTCTGGTTGTGGCCCTGCTGGGTGATGGTGTTTTCGCTGCCAAGACCTCAAGCAAGGCGTAGCAGCAACCTTGAAAAATGTGTCGGCGCCTGGGTAGATTATCCAGGTCGCCGACACATTTTCTGTTCCGCGGGATCTTCGTCTGCTCCCCGCCAAGCCACCTATCCGGACGTGAAGCCGGTATGTGGAAATCCAGCGGTAACTCGGCTAAGTGCCACTTTCCGCCGTTGCGTACTCTGTGTTTTTAGAGCGATCGACTTGCAGCAACAGCAGTAACAAGCCCATACCGGAGACAACAGCTGCCGTCACCCCAGTGTAGGAAATGCCTACAGCACTGATGGTGGCCCCCCCGAGCAACGAACCTAGCGCAATACCCGAGTTAAATCCGGCGATGTTCAAGCCGGCCGCCACGCTGTGCGCACCATGAGCATGAACTTCGGCGATGCCGAGCAGGCGAGCCTGCAACGCTGGTACAGCGGCGAAGCTCAACAGGCCCAGTAACGCGACCAGAATAGCCATGCTGATGGGCGAGCTAACCAGCAGCCACATCGCCAACAGCACCATCACGATTCCGGCGACTATTATCAAGCTCGCCCGATCCACGCCGAGACTATCAGCCATTTTTCCGCCGATGATGTTGCCAATCGCCGCCGCCACACCGTAGATCATCATGTAAATGCTGACGGTATACCTGCTGAGTTCAGTCAGCTGGATCAGGATCGGTGCGATATAGGTGTACAGGATGAATGTGCCTCCGTAAGCCATGACTGTGACCAGGGTACCGGCCAGCAGCTTAGTGTTGAACAGAGCGCGCAACCCCTGCTGCGCACTGTTGAGAGGATGCTGGACAGACTCTTGGGGCGGCTCCTTCATGCCCAATAGAAGGCCGAAAAAACCGAGCGCACCAAACGCTGCAATGGAGAGAAAAAGTGGCCGCCAGGAAACAAAACTGCCCAAGTAAGTGCTGATAGGGACACCGATAGCCATCGCCAGGGTGAAGCCGCCAAAAACCAACGCAACCGCACTGCCCGCCCGATGCGGACCGGCTAACCGCGCGGCGGTACTCGATGCGACGGCGAGAAACAAACCGTGCCCCATCCCCGCAACGAACCGAGCGCCCAGCATCGTCGTAATGTCACTCGATAGCGCGGCGACCAGGCTACCCAGGCTGAAGATGACCCCCGTCACCAACATGACATTCTTGCGCGGCCAGCTTGCGGTGAGCGCACTCAAGATCGGGGCCGAGAAAGTGGCGCCCAGGGCATAAGCAGTAATCGCCTTACCCACCTGCCCCACGTCGACATTCAAACTGCCCGCCATGACGTCGGTAAGACCTATCGGTACAAACTCGGCCAGCCCCAGCGCGAACGCGCTGAGGGCGAATATGTAGATGACGAAAGGCATTTCAGAGAACTCCTTACTCGATGCCAGGCTACGTGCTCGGCAATTGATAAGGGCAGATACTATTCACTCGTCGAGCATCAAAAAAATCAACAAAACAGCCAGCATGTATAAAATATTTTATACATGCTGCTGCAACCCTCTCTTGGGTACCCGCCCTCAAACCGTATTCGAGTGTTCTACGAAGCTTTATTAACCGAGACTCGATGCAAACACGCCTTGTTGAACAAGCTCAGCCAAATAATCACGAATAAAACCTATACGCGGATTACGAAGCGCTCCTTTGTTCCACGCCAGGTAAAAAGAGTTCTCAGGTGGCGGCAATGGAAAGGTGATCGGTACTAACGCCCCGACAGCCAGGCTGGCGTGACAAAGATACCCTGGAATAACCGACCAACCGTGCCCTGCACGCACCAGTGATTCGACAATCCGCATATCAGGTACTGTGATTGCCGCCTGTAACGACGGTTGCGCTTTGAAAGCCCCCAGCCAGAAACTTCGAATCAACGGAAGCTGTTCGTCATAAGCAATCAGTGGAAAGCTTTCAAGGGTCTGGGCAGTGACATTTCGTGCTTCTATCTGCTGAGCAAGCGCTGGCGCGGCAACCAACAGCAAATGCTCGGTCGCCAAATGAATGTACCCATGCCTGACATCGTCGGGAATTGAAGCGGTTATCGCCAAGTCCGCGGTGCCGTCATTGAGCAAGGCGTAAATACGCTCGCGGTTTCCTGTGTGCAAGCGCAATTGCAAGCCTTGCGTGATCAAGGGAGCAAGAGCCAAAGCCATATGCGTATACAGAAAATCTGAAGGCCCGACGATGTGGACAGTCCAGCCTAAAGGCGTCGACACGTTTCTCAAGGAGGTGACTTTTGCCTCCAGGCCATCCAGGTGTGGCGCAATCGCCCGAGCCAAATCATCCGCAGCAGGTGTCGCCACAACGCCCCGTGCACGTCGAACGAATAGCGGTTTTCCAACCAACGACTCTAGTGCCTGGATGTGCATTGAAGCAGCAGGCTGGGTGATACCCAGATGATCGGCAGCTTTAGAAAAAGACCCGGTTCTGTAGGCCTCCAAAAAGGTGCGTAAGTAGTTGAGCTGACTCATGGTCACTATCGCCTATAAGACCTCATGCCCAAGGAACCGAACATCGAGATTCATTTGATGCCGCAATCGCCTTCAACAAAGTATGGGGCGAAATGTGTAGTGTGTTTGCAACGCACACTCAACCCACGTTAAATCGCGTCACGAGTCGATTCATATCGATGGCCAAACGTGAAAGTTCGGCACTCTGCTTTCGAGCCACCGAGACGGATGACGCTCACTACCCTTCGAGCAGGTGCCCCAGAAACAATCCTGCAGCGACCGACAACGCCTCTCTCGACCTTACGCACACGCTGAGTTCGCGGGACGCCCACGCCTCATCCAGCCTGACCACCTTCGCCCCGTCCATTTTGTAAATCCCCGCACTCCCCTCCGGCATAATGCCAATGCCCAGACCGGCCTGAACCATCAGGCACAGCGCGTCGTAGCTGGAGACTTCCATACGGATTTTCAGCGAGCGCCCCTGGTCGTTGGCCGCCTTGATCAACTGAAAGTTGAGGTGAGTGCCGCTGCGCAAGGCAATGTATTCGTGTTCCAGGGTTTCGCTGAATTTGACTGATTGGCGTACGGCCAGCGGATCTCCGTTGGGTACCAGCAACACCAGCCGATCAGTGCGAAACGGGAAGACCTCGATGTCGGCGCCATGCGGCAGACGCGTGAAGATGCCAATGTCGGCGCGGTTTTCGGCCACAGCTTTGGTGATGGCCAGACTTTGCTTTTCTTCGAGACTGACGTTGATCAGCGGGTACAACTCCATGAACGACTTGATCAAGCCGGGCATGAATTGGGTAATGGCGGAGATGTTGGCCAGGACATGCACCGAGCCACGACGGCCGTAGGAGTATTCGCGCATCTGCACGACGATTTCGTTGAGGTTGTTCAGGGCACTGCGAGCCATGAACAACAGCGACAGGCCGGCGTCGGTCGCAGTAATGCCCTTGTTGGTGCGGTTAAGCAGTTTAGAGTCGAGCAACTCTTCCAGTTCGCTGAGCCGCTTGCTGACCGCCGCCGCAGCGATGTGTTCGCGCTTGGCGGCGGCAGCTATGGTGCCTTCTTCGACGACGCTGACGAAGAGTCGCAACGAGACCGGATCGAGTTTCATGTGAGGTACCGGGTTTGCTGGCCTGAATGGCCAGCATAGTACCTCGTCAGGCATTGGCTCAGAACGCTCCGGACAACAGATGGCCGGCGTTCGGCACCTGGGCCTTGAGGCCGAGGGTTTTCAGCATCTGGTAAACGGTAGCGACCGACGCCGACAGTACCGGTTTGTCGAGGCGATCCTGTACGACCTGGATCGCTGGCAGCGAAGGCATCTGCACACAGCACGACAGCACCACTCCGTCGGCCTGTCCGATGTTCAGTTTGTCGGCGTGGCCCACCAGATTCATCGGGTCCAGACGACCGACCTCGAGATTGTCGGACACCTCCAGACTGATGGAGTCGACCACTTCGATTCCGGCCGCCTCGATGTAGTCGATGACCTGTTGGGTCAGCGGTTTCATATATGGAGTGATGATCGAGACTTTCTTGTATTCGAGCATGTTCAGGCTATCGATCAGCGCACCCGCGGAGCTGAGCACCGGGGCGGTCGACTTGTTGGAGGCAACAGTTTTGCTCAGGCGCTCTTGCGAGACTTTGTGATAGCCAGCGCCCTGGCACATGATCGCCACCAGGCAGGCGTAGGCCATGACATCAACCCGCGCGTCGCTCAGCTCCAGCGCGCAGCGGTCACTGTCGACATCCATCTTTTTCAGCTCTTCGGGGCTGACGTGCATCATGCGCATGCGCGAGGAGTGGAAGGTGAAACGCTCTTCTGGAAACAGCGAGTAACGCGAGGTCAGCATCGCCGGGATTTCAGTTTCCATCGTCGTGTTGGAGCTGGGTACGATTTGGCCGATTCGAAAATTTTTCATGGGTCTGTCCTCTGAATAGTGCAGATCAGTTGCCGCTGGTGAGTTGAGCGCCTTTGGTTTCCTGCAGCGTAAACACCATGACGGCGGCGATGACGTAGGAAACGGAAGCAAGAGAAATGGTGGCGGTGAAGCCGATGAGCGGAATCAGGATGGGTACCAGCTTGATGCCGGCAATGGCGCCGACCCGCCCGAAGTTGAAGCAAAAACCCGACGCAGTAGAACGGATGCTGGTCGGGAACAACTCCGAGTACCAGGCGCCGAAGCCGCTGAAATATCCGGTGAAGAAACCCAACAGCGCTGCCAGCGAACCGAGCGTGACGACGTTCTGGGTGGTGAACAGAAGCTTGCCGTCGGTCAATGGCATCAAGGTCGCCGAGTAGGCAAACACCGGCACCATGATCGCCATGCCGCCAAAGAAGATCGCGAACGACAAGCGACGACCGATGCTTTCCGCCAGATAGCCGTAGGCCAGATAACCGATGGTGGCGCCGATGCCGATCCAGATGACGAACACCGGTGCCTGATCGATACGCACGTTCAGAATGTTCTGCAGGTAAGCCGGCATGAAGGTGGTGATGATCCAGTAGCCATACATGCCCAATACCGAAATGCTCAAGCCCAGCAGGGTCACTTTCAGGTATTGCGGACGGAAGATTTCCAGCAACCGGCCCTTGTCGGTGTTACGACGCATGAATTCGCGGTTGGCCAGCCATACCGGCGACTCCTTGACGAACAGCCAGATGAACACCAGGGTGAAAAAGGCCGGGATCGAGGCATAGATGAACAGAGTCCGCCAGGACTCGGGGTTGCCGCTGTCCAGGAAACTCCAGGCGAAAATCGCCGCCAGAAGACCACCACCCGACCAACCGGTCTGCATCACCGCAAAGGCCTTGGCGCGCCCGGCCGGTGGCCAGATCTCCGATACCAGCGCTGCAGCGGCGGACCACAATCCACCCACGGCGACGCCGACGCAGAAGCGGAACAGATTGAGTTGCCAAAGGCTGTCGGCAAAGGCACAGAGCAAGGTGCCGGTACCGTAGACGAACACCGACAGCATCATGGTTTTCTTGCGGCCGATCTTGTCGGAAACATTACCGAGGAAGAAACCGCCAATACCGGTCGCCAGCAGAAACCAGGCAACGGTGGAAACGATATCGCCCAAACCAACGGAGAAGGTCTTGGCGATCGCCAGCAGGACAAAGCCGAAGATTGTCGCGTCCAGCGCATCAAACAACCAGGCGGCCCATGAGCCACCCAACGTAACGTAACGCTGGCCGGCGGTCAGTTGACCGAGTCCATGGACTAAAGGGGCACTGGCCGCAGAACTGGCCGCTAGGGTTTTCATGGTTAAACCTCGTGGAACTCAACTTATTATTTTTGGAAACTCGTGCGCCGACGAAGGCAATTGGCGAACGAATGGTCATGTGCGATCGATGTTAGGAGGGGAAAAGGGAGTCGTATATCAGGCATTGGCGAGCTTGCCATCGCGGATGGCGATGGCAATAGAGAAGTGCTGGGGCAGCCACCGGATGGCAGCTGCCAAACGCTGGCAGACGTCAGCCTTGGCGAAAACGGGGACGGCGTTGGCGACTTGCGACGAGGCCATGCTTGAGTCTCGTCCACCTGCCGCTCAGCCGAGCGAAACCGAGGGGTTCAGGCTGTAGATTCCGGTCAGGCTGGCTCGTCCGAGGACTTGGGCCGAATCAAGCGCCGCGCGGACGTTCGTACCGGTCAGCGGGCCCGCGACTTCGAGCATCGGCGTGGCGAGGGCGTAAACCGTGAAGATATAGCGATGAACCAGCGCGTCGTTCCACGGAGGACAGGGACCGTCGTAGCCATAGTAGTCGCCCGTCATCTGATCATCGTTCGCGAACCAGCTGGTGTAGTCGTTGATCCCGTGGCGCCACCCTTCGGGTGCTACTGGGCCGGATTTACCACGCGCCGTCACGTGGCTCGAATGCGACCCGGCTGGAATCTGGGTAATGCCGACCGGAATGTCGAGCAGCAGCCAATGGAAAAAGTCGATGCGCGGCAGCGAGGATGGTACTTCACGACCGACCTGATTCACGTCGTCGCCACGGCTCGGAACATCAGGATCGTGGCAGACCACTACGAACGATTGCGTACCTTCGGGCACCTCGCTCCATGCAAGATGAGGGTTCCGGTTTGACGATAACGCAACGTGCGAGGTTGCATCGGGCACCGCGAACGCGAATTCGCCGTCTATTTTTTGTCCGTCCTGAAAGCTTTGGCTGATAAGTCGCATGTCAGATATTGTCCTGCGCGTTGATGAGAGAAAGTGATGATCCACTACAATCCCGATTGAATATCAGACGGGTCCATGGAGCTACCAGCGCCTTTTTGTTCCCGCACTTGCGCAAGACGTGCGCCTTCTTGCGCCAGGATGGCATACAGTTTTTCGGGGTCAGTCAGGCGCCATTGCAAGGCGAGCCCTTCCATGCCATCAGCGACTGGAATTTCCCGGCTGTGCTTTTTCAAACCGTCGAAGATGAGTCCAGCGGCTACCTCCACATCCATCCCGTGTTCGATATTGTCATCGGAACGACCGCGCGAAGAGCCATCACCTTCAAGTGAATGGATGGCTATCGGGGTTTTGACTGAACCAGGCAGGATGACACTGACGTGGATGCCATAGGCCTGCTCGACTTCCGCGCGTAACGCATCGAAATATCCGATCACGGCATGTTTGGCCCCGCAGTAACCTGCGCGCAAGGGAGCCCCCACCTTTCCGGCGACGGAGCTGACGACCGCGATCTGCCCGCTGCGGCGCGCGACCATGCGGGGTAAAAGTTTTTGAGTGAGAGCAACGGGGGCCAGGTAATCGACATCAATCAGCTGACGATAAACATCGAAATGAGTATCCAGCGCGAGGCTTCGCTGGCTTACCCCGGCATTGTTAATCAAACGATCGATTCGACCGCACCAGTTCCAGGCGCGTTCAACCACGTCATCGAGTGCTGCGAAGTCGGTCGTGTCAAAAGGCAGTACCAAGGTCCGTTCAGGTGCTTGAGCGGCAACCCTGAGGAGTTCTTCTACTCGACGTCCAGACAGGATGACCTTAGTGCCTTCACGCAAGAAAATACCCGCCAATGCCTCACCGATGCCTGAGGAGGCGCCTGTGATCCATACAACATCTTCTGCCACTGACATGGATTTACTCCGTTTGAGTTGTTGCGTGATTGTTCATGGTTTTTCCTGTGTCCCGCATTCCGAAACAAGGGGCACTGTTTGAGCGCAAGGTTATGGTTTTGCGCTGCCACGAACTGCAATGAATCTTGCAATTGGACACCTTTTTAAACGCATGAACCGAGGTTGCCTCAAGGCCGCAGAGCGGCTCACTATGTCGTCTGAACGGCGAGAGGTCAGCGCGATGCTTGATAGGGATCTACTTCTGACATGGATGACTGCCAATCCATGGTTTGCGAGTCTTGAACACCCCATTCAAGTGACACTGTTGGCAGAGGCCAGGTTGCAACGCCTCAACTCAGGCGAGTACCTCGTTCGTCAAGGAGATGCACCGGACTGTTTCTATGGACTGGTCCGAGGCGCTCTGAAAGTGTCGACGTTACGAGAAGATGGCAAGGAAGCCATCCTGACGGTGTTAGAGCCCGGCAACTGGTTTGGTGAGACGTCGTTGCTCGATGGCCTGCCTCGGGTGCACGACATCAGCGCGACGGATCCTGCACAGGTACTTTGTATCGATCCGCAGGCGTTCGACAACCTCATGGCTCATAACAGCTTCGCCAGAGCGATTGCCGCACTTCAGGCAACGCATTCCCGGCTGGTCTACAAGATGCTGGAAGACACCATGCTGCGTTCGACTCGTGTACGAATTGCACGTCGCCTTGAACACCTCGCCAGAGGGGACGCGACCCAATCGTTGAACGAACGACACCTCCTCAACGTCACTCAAGATGACCTGGCCATGATGTTGGGTATCACCCGGCAGACGCTTGCGCTGGAACTCAAGGCGATGGTTGCTTCAGGTGTTTTGAAATTACGCTATGGACAAGTGCAGATCGAATCTCTGACGAAATTGAAAGCGATGGAATCGCAACTGTGAACGGTCTGCAAGGAAACAACTCAGTGAAGACCCATCCCACGCGACGCAGCCGCGGCGGCGCGAACGGCGAGCGCGCGCGGAATAACACGGGGCAACCATGAGGTGATGCGCACGCTGGACCGCCCCGGATACACCACCCGCTGCTGACGATCAAAGGCTTGCAGAGTCCTTTTGACGACAACCTCTGCTGAGTCCATTTTTATAGAGGGCTGGGTAGCCGATGTTGCATCGAAGAATTTGGTTGCGGTGGGGCCGGGACAGGTCGCCATCACCTGTACATTGCTCTGAGACAGCTCATGACCCAGTGCTTCCGTGAAATGGAGCACGAATGCCTTGCTCGCCGCGTATGTCGCCATGTACGGAATGGGCTGGAAGGACGCATTGGAGGCCACGTTGATGATGCCACCCTTTTTCCGGGCAGCCATCGCCGTACCGAGCCTGTGGGAGAGACTCACCAAGGCCTGGATATTCACCTGGATCAGGTCTTCCTCCCTGGCCAGCGGGTTCGATAGAAAGTCGCCGGTGAGTCCAAAGCCAGCATTGTTGACGAGCAAGTCCACCGCGATATGCTGCCGTTCAAGCTCTTCGCTGATGCGCGTCACGGCATCGCGCTCGGCCAGGTCGGCCGTCAATACGATGGCCTGGACGCCGTACTGTTCAGTCAGTCGCTTCGCCAGGGCATTCAACGTGTCGAACGAACGTGCTACGAGAACGAGATTGGTGCCTCGTGCGGCGAGTGCTTCGGCGAACGCTTCACCAAGGCCCATGGATGCCCCAGTAACGAGAGCAAAGGCATTGCGATAAGTAAACATGATGTGTACCTCGATAATAGAAATATGTTGAACCAGGTGGTCAAATTCGGCTGCATGTCAGTGCGTCATCCGATCTCGACTCAAGGCGAACGATGCACGCGGACTACCGTGCATTACGCGAGAACAGCGTTCACCGCTGTAGCCATCGGCCACGCCGGATAGTCCGAGTAACCGTGCTCGTCACCGCCGAACAGCGTGTCGCCGGCAAACTCGGCCAGGGGAAGACTTTCCGCCAAACGCCTTGGCAGATCGGGGTTGGCGACGAAGGGACGTCCAAACGCGACCAGGTCGGCATAGCCTTTGCCAATCACCCAGTTGGCGCGGTCCAGATCGTACTTGCCGGCAACGATGATGGGCCGTTGGAAGCGCGCCCGAATGTCGGCTCGGAACGTCTCCGTGAACTGCGGCGCGTCGTCCCAATCGGCTTCGACCAGATGCAGGTAGGCAATGCCGAGTGTTTGCAGGAACGAGGTGGCGTCAAGAATCGTCGGCAGAATGTCGGGGCAGGCCATACCGCGAGCGGTCAGAAACGGTGCTAGACGGATAGCGGTGCGCTCGGCACCCACTTCGTCTGCGACAGCACTGACCACGTCCTTGAGGAAGCGCAAGCGATTTTCGCGCGAGCCGCCGTATTCGTCGGTGCGGGTGTTGGCGGTAGTGCGCAGGAACTGATCCACAAGGTAACCGTTCGCTCCGTGGATTTCGACGCCGTCGAAGCCAGCCTCTATAGCGTTTCGCGCTCCGACGCGGAAGTCGTTAACGATACTGTGGATTTCCGCTCTGCCAAGTGCACGCGGCGTCGGGCAATCCACCATCTCGCCTTGACCGGTCGCAGGGTTCACTTTCCAGATTTGTGCTTCGAATGAAACCGCCGAAGGCGCGACCGGCAACTCTGCGTTGTGGAAGTCGGGATGAGACATCCGACCGACATGCCACAGCTGAAGAAAGATGCGTCCACCGGCGGCATGCACGGCATCCGTGATGAGGCGCCATCCTGCTATCTGCTCTTGGCTATGAATGCCCGGGGTAAAAGAGTATCCCTTACCTTGCGGTGAAATCTGCGTCGCCTCCGAGACGATCAGAGCGGCCGAAGCACGTTGCGCATAGTAATGGGCGTTCATCGCGTTGGGCACGTCACCCGGTTGTGTGCTGCGAGCGCGGGTCATCGGAGCCATCACCACGCGGTGAGCAACGTTTTGTTCGGCAACAAAGGTCGATGTGAACAGAGGTGAAGAGGCTGTCATGGCAAGACTCCAGAAGCTGGCTGTAGTCGAACAGAGGTTTTCTGATCGGGTACGGACAGTGTTATCTCTTGCCTTGCGTATTAGAATATAGCTACCGGTAGATAGATTATTGAACAAGGGTTGATAGTATGCTGGACGATCTCAACGAGCTTCGTACCTTCCAGCGGATCCTGGTGTGCGGCAGCCTGTCAGCGGCCGCGCGCGATTTAGGCGTGGGACTCGCGGTAGTCAGCAAGCGGCTCATGGCACTCGAGCGGCGCGCCGGACAGCGGTTGATCAATCGAACCACTCGCACACTGTCCGCGACCGACGAGGGTTTGGCCCTGATTGCTCATGTCGATCGGATACTCGAGGAGTTGGACGCTGCGGAGTCCCGAATGGCCGTAGGCGGTGAAGAACCGTTCGGCCTGCTGCGGGTCAGCTCGCCCGTTTCGTTTGGGCGCATTCACCTGGTACCGTTGGTGGCTGAACTGGTCGAGCGCTATCCGAAGCTTGATATCGAACTCAGACTTGACGACCGGCTTGTCGATCTGACCCATGAGCGGATAGATGTTGCGGTGCGTATTGGCCAACCGCGAGACAGCAGCGCCATCCTGCGCAAGCTTGCTGACAATCACCGAATCCTCGTTGCCGCACCTGCGTATCTTGAACGTCACGGGGAGCCTGAATGCGTACGTGACCTTGATCGTCATTGGTGTCTGCGCTACGACGATCTCTCCCTGCCATGGCGCCTGGAAGGTCCGCAAAACGAGGCCGTCGATTTTCAGCCACGCTCCCGGCTTCAGGCCAATAGCGGCGATGCCGTGCGGGATTGGGCGATCGGAGGCCACGGCGTGATGCTCAAATCCAGGGTCGACGTTGCGGCCGATCTTGCCGCCGGCCGCCTGATACATATCCTGCCTGACTGGCACAGTGCGCACGCACCTATCTATGCATTGCTTCCTTCCAGACGCCACATTCCGACAAAGACCAGGACCTTTCTCGAAGCCATCAGCACCCGACTCGCAGACCTTTAATTGCACATGGGTTGCTCTACCCCGGCCCGACGCCTTGGCCCTATCGCTGTGTAAGGACACACAGGGATGCAGTGATCGCCTGCTGCTGGGCGCGAGATAAACGAAGACGTCTCAAAGATACCCCTTGCGATTGCGGGACGACCTGGAAGCTGGATTGATCCTGTGGGAGCCCGGATTAAGTGTCTAGCTGTCCACTGCCGACCCGAAACGGTGGGATGTCACGCACAAAATACCACTTGTACTTCAGATACCAGTGGGTATTTAATGCGTTTCCAGCTTCGCGAGACAACCTCGCCAGCACCTGAACGGGTAGCCACCGACATTGGCCCCCCAACCTGCGGAGTTTATGTCCCATGCCTATTCAACCCGTCCGGACTGCCGCCGATGCGACACCTGATGCTGCAAGCGTTTTGAATACTCCACTGACGCTGCCCTGCGGCGTCACGCTCCCAAACCGTTTAGCCAAAGGTGCAATGTCGGAGCTACTCGCCGACTCAAGCAACCGAGCGACAGTCAAGCACCAAACCTTGTACCGCACCTTCGCCCGGCAAGGTCCCGGAATGCTGCTAACCGGTAATGTCCAGATAGATCGCCTCCACCTGGAACACGGTGGAAACGTGGTCATTCAAGGCCGACAGTCACCGGCACAATTGAGAGCGTTAAAGGCTTGGTCTAGTGCCGCCAAGATCGCCGGTGGACACATATGGATGCAGCTCTCCCATGCTGGCCGCCAGACCCAGAAGTCCATCAATTCCACACCAAAGGCTCCCTCGAACGTTCAAGTCGCCCTCCCCGGCAACAAATTCGGAACGCCGGTGGCCCTGACACATGCGGAGATACTTGACCTGATCGACCGGTTTGCCTTCGCTGCGGGTATCGCGCGCGAGACCGGTTTTGACGGCGTCCAGTTGCACGCCGCACACGGGTACCTGATCTCACAGTTCCTGTCGCCGCGTACGAATCAACGGAACGATACATGGGGCGGCGATCTGCCTGGACGAGCGCGCTTCCTGTTGGCTTCAGTCGCTGCCATTCGCGAAAAGGTCGGGCCTGACTACCCCATTTCAGTGAAGCTGAACTCTGCTGATTTCCAGCGAGGAGGCTTTAGTTTCGAAGACAGCCAAACCGTCGCCGGCTGGCTTGATGAAGCGGGCGTCGACCTCATCGAAATTTCGGGCGGCACCTATGAGCAGCCGAAGATGGCCAATATCGAAGGGCTTGAACCGGTTTTCGATCCCACCATCAGCAAATCGACACGCGAACGCGAAGCTTTTTTTGCCCGCTTCGCTCCGGAAATTCGCCGCCATGTCAAACGTGCAAAGTTGATGGTAACCGGCGGTTTCCGCACCGCTGCGGGCATGGCCGATGCGATTACCCACGACGGTGTCGATCTGATCGGCATTAGCCGACCGCTCTGCGTATCTCCAGGCGCCCCAGCGGCACTGCTAAGCGGTGAGTTGTCAGGTTTTGAATCCCTGGAGCACCGTCTGCGCCTGGGGCCTGGCCTGCTCGGCCCACAATCCTCTATCACCATTATCAAGGCGATCAACGGGTTTGGATCAGTGACCTGGTACAACGAACAACTGCTTCGCATCGCAGATGGTTTGGCGCCTGATCCGAAGATGAACTTCTTTATGGCGGTCGTGCGAGGCATTTCACGCGAAAGCCGGGTGGCACGTGAATTGGTCCGTGAGTGATCGCCCCTGAAAAGTCCCGCCACGCCGCCTCGTAGAACATTTTCCGCTGGCGGCGTTCTCGTGACAGGAAACAAGGAACAGCGTCTGGCTATGACTTGGCCACGTCTTGCGAATTGAACAAAGAGGATGATTCATCATGCTCCATGCGGGTAACGACATCTCACCTTTACGCACTACCGTACGTATTCCCACGGCTTCTGGCGATGAGTTAGAAGCCTGGGTTTATCAGCCAGATGGCGATGGCCCGCACCCGGCAGTCGTACTGGCTCATGGGCTAGGCGCGGTAAAATCGGGCGGGCTCGCGCCGTTCGCAAATCGGTTCTGCCGTGAGGGCTTCGTTGCGATCGTATTCGATTACAGGCAATGGGGCGGCTCTAGCGGACAGCCTCGCGACGTACTCTGCGTCCCGCGTCAACGCGAGGACTATGGCACTGTCATTGGCTGGGCGGCCGCGAATCCCGGCATCGACAAGAATCGGATCTTCGCGTGGGGCACCTCGTTCGCCGGCATGCACATCGTATCGCTCGCCGCGTCGGATACCCGGCTTGCCGGTGCGATTGCCCAATGTCCCCTCGTCGACGGCCTTGCTGGCGCAGCAATGGTTCCTCTGGTGCAATCGCTCCGGTTGATGGGAGCGGCGCTTCTGGACGGCATGGGCTCGGTCTTTGGACTATCCCCACGATATCTGCCCATCAGCGTAGCGCCAGGGCAGTTTGGCATATCGGCAACCGAGGACGCCCTCTACGGAAAATCGCTTATCCAGCCCAAAGACTCGACTACATGGCAAAACCGTCTCGCCGCCCGTTCGCTCCTCAGCATATCCACACACCGGCCAGTACGACAGGCTGCCGCCATTCGCTGCCCCATTCTGCTCATCGTCGCCGAACACGACACGATGGCACCGGTCGGCCCTGCGCTGCGTGTCGCTGAACGAGCCCCCCGAGCAGAACTCCATCGTAGTCGCGGCGGCCACTATGACGTCTACAAGGGCGGGATAGACTACGACAACACTCTAAATATTGAGGTTGAATTCCTCCGCCGACATGCGGGATTACCCGTGTGATGTGATCAGGATGGGGCTTGCCGAATTGGCTTTTCTAGGTCACCACCGACTGTGCTCATGACATATTGAAATCGCTGATCTGCTGGACCGCCAATCCGTTAAATCTCAGCCTGCAATCAGCCGTCCTGACAGCCAAAACCGCGCGTTTGAAAATGCTGACCAATGCCCTTCAAGTGCTAGCTCTAATATTCAATTCCGGCAGCATTTTCATCCCCCCTCGAGTCTTTCTCTAGAGGACGCAGGGCGCAGGCGCGCCTCCTGCTCACGCCTTTCAGTGGTGTCGACCACCGCGACAAATTTTCCAGGCCGCTTGCCTGCCTTATGATCGTTTCACAGCCGTTTCTTTTTGGTCGCCGCGCAGCGTGGAGCTTTGGTAAGGCAAAGCAACGCAGCACATGGACAACCGCTCGCATGGCCTATATCAGCGCGTTGCTCGATGAGTTAACGCCATTTCGCTCCTACCGGATTAATCCAGCGCCGCAAAGCAGACTTGATCACCTCAGCGACATCCCGCTGGAGCACATCAGCCTTAGCCTCGGACAAGATTGCATTACGACTTTGTAATTGCTCTGTTCGTCGGCTGTTTGAGTTGCCTTGTTACTGTGAACTCACTGCCAGAAAACAGGCAGCCCACCTTAGATAAGGAGATACAGCCATGAAACTGTTCATGCTCGGGTTCGCCACCCTCCTCGCCACCGGTTCAGCCTTCGCCGATACCACCGACACCTCGGCGGTGATCCACGACAGGACCGGTTTCTTCGTCCACTTGGACGTTGCAAAAGTCAAATCCATGACTGACACCTCGGACCAATGCGGCGTCATTCCGGCCCGTCTCGATTACCTGGATCATCAGGGTCGGGAACATGTGCTGGACTATCTGGTTCAAGGACGTTGCACGAACGAAAACTGATGGAATGCTTTATGCACATGACTGTCCGAGAGCAGGCAATACGCAACACAACCTGATGATTGGGCTACACTTGCGTGTAGCCTGCTCTCGGCTTTCAGGTCCGTTTCTTGTGGATCGAATACCGAAACCGAACCAAGGTAATTCTCATGAACATCCTTGTAGTGGAAGACGAGCCCAAGGCGGGCAATTACTTACTCAATGGCCTGCAGGAGCAGGGATACTCCGTCAGCTTGGCCCGCGATGGCGTTGAGGGTTTATACCAGGCCCTGGAAACGCCTTTCGACGTCATCGTGCTGGATGTGATGATGCCAAAGATGGACGGCTGGGAAGTACTGCGCCGCCTGCGCAAGGAAGCCGATACGCCGGTACTGTTCCTGACCGCGCGAGATGACATCGCCGACCGAATCAAAGGCCTGGAACTGGGGGCCGACGACTACCTGATCAAACCCTTTTCTTTCGCCGAGCTGGTCGCACGCCTGCGCACCCTGACCCGCCGGGGTCCGACCCGGGAAGAAGAGCAACTGCAGATCGCTGACCTGCAGATTGATGTAATCAAACGCCGCGTCACCCGCGCCGGCGTGCGAGTGACGCTGACAAACAAGGAGTTTGCATTGTTGCACCTGTTCGCCACGCATCAGGATCAGGTGCTGTCTCGTTCACTGATCGCCTCCAGGGTCTGGGACATGAACTTTGACAGCGACACCAACGTGGTGGACGTGGCTGTGCGACGCCTGCGCCTGAAAATCGACGACCCTTTCCATCTGAAGCTGATCCACAGTGTGCGGGGCATTGGCTACCGCTTTGATACGCAACCATGACCCATCGCCATTACTCCCTGACGCTGCGCCTGGCTGTGGTGTTTGCCTTGCTGGCCTACGCCCTGCTGGCAACCACCGGCGTCGCACTGTACCGCGACCTTGAGCGCGAACTGATACGACGCGACGAGTCCACCCTGGTCTACCGCATAGATCAGCTGCGTAATTTTCTCAATGGCGGCAATACGCTGGAACTGATCAGGAGCAAACCTGTGCTGTTTCAGAACATGCTGGGCAATCGCGAGTACGTACTCACTATTGGCGTTTCAGGGGAAGCCCCTTTACTACAGGTCAATCCCAGGAATATCGATATTCCCGACCTCACTCCCGTGGCAATGGACCATTCCCTGGCACTGACCGATGTACAGCATCTACCCGCCGTGAACGGTACCCCCTTTGCGGCCATCTCCGCGAGTATCAACTCGGGCAAGCTGAAAATGACCATTGGCTGCCTGATGACCGAACGAACCGCCGTGCTCGCCAGCTATCGTCTCAGCGTATACGTCCTCGCCGGTCTCGCGGCCATTGTCCTGGCGCTGGCTGGATATCTAATGGTTCACCGCGGTTTGTTGCCTCTCAGACGCCTGGCGCATCAAGCCCACGGTATCGATATTGGCAATCTGACAGAGCGGCTCGACAGCCGAGGCGCCCCGAAGGAGTTGCTCCCGATGATCGACTCTTTCAACACCATGCTTGAGCGACTCGCCAAGGGTTTTGCACAACTGAGTCAGGTCTCGACTGACATGGCCCACGAACTACGCACGCCCATCAACAACTTGCTGGGTGAAACCCAGGTCGCCATGCAGCAGAACCGCAGCGTGGAACATTACCAGCAGTTGCTCGCCTCCAACGTCGAAGAACTCGAACGCCTGGCACGCATGCTCGACAACATGCTGTTCCTCGCTCGTACTGACCCCGGTAGCGCTCGTGACCAACGCCAGGAGCTGGGCGCCGCCGACGAACTGGAACGCGTCGCCGATTACTTTGAAGGTCTGGCCGCGGACGCCGATATCACCATCCGTGCGGAGGGCGACGGCCTTATCTGGGCCGAGCCAACGCTGCTACGCCGCGCCTTGGCTAACCTGTGTGCCAATGCGATAAAATATGGTGCACCTCATTCCGAACTGTTGATCCAGGCCACACCGTCCGAGGGTGGTATCAATCTGCGCGTGCGCAACTACGGAACAACCATCCCGGCGGAACACCTTCCGAGATTATTCGAGCGTTTCTACCGCGTTGATCAATCACGCGAGCGCTCGGCCCAGTCCAATGGCCTGGGGCTTTCGATCGTAGCTACTATCATGCAGCTGCATAGTGGCCGCTACAGCGTCACCAGCGAGAATGGCGTGACTTGTTTCGAGCTGTTTTTCCCCATACGGGATCAGCAAGAGCGTCAGGCCGGCTTTCAAACCAGCCCAGACGCCCCTCGCCTCAGCATCGTCGCGAAGCGCCCGTCCCCCGGTTGAGCTTCATCGAACTTCCACAGCAAGCTCCGTGGAGTCCCATCCCTCACCGAGCGCTTTGACGAGGCCGACATTGGCACTCAATTGTTGTGTCTGCAGGTCACGCCTGCAACGAGACTGTCTGGGCTTCGACCACATCCAGGTACCCAACCGCGCCCTGCTGATAACGGGTCAGCGAAATATTCTCTGCAGATTGCGCTGCATCAGCTGCGCGGCGCCGAACACTGTAACCACCCGAGCCAACGCGGTCTCGGTACCGGCGCGCATGTCCATGGGTTCGGTGGCGAGCCAGACCGAGTCGATGCGGAACATCGTGTCAGACCGCGAACAAACCGGGCACATCCTGCCGGGTCGATGGCGGGCCATGTCACGCTCAGTGTCCCTTGTTCGCATGGTATCTCGATGCTGACTGAGGCCTCAGGGGTTGCTTGAGCCTTGGGTGGAAGCTGCAAGGGTACAAAGGCAGGCAAGTTCGTGACCGCGTTATCGCGCTTGGGCGGTAGCCATTTGCGTACGACGTGGATGCGCCAATGCGGGCTCAGGCAGATCTTGCCGCTTGCGCCTCAGACGCCGGGAAATTCAGCTCAATGATCACGCCAGACGGATCCTCAACGAAAACCTGATGCAATCCAAGACCAGGAACCGTGCGATCGCGCCAGGCAATCCCTTCAGCCTTGAGCAGGCTCCAGAATTCAACCAATCCTGTAACCAGAAAAGCGATATGGTCAACCGTGCCGGTGCCTGTCAGCAACATGTCTTTGTCACCCAAATATTGCTTCAAGCCCTCTGGATTGGAAGGGTCAATGCCAATAATGTGAACCGTGCCAAAGTCGGCTTCATCCCCCCCCATGTACAACCAGGCTCCGGGAAAATCGAATGGGGGACGGTAACCGCGCACGAAGCCGAGCACCCTTTCGTAGAAATGGCAGGACCTTTCGAGATCCAATGAACGAATCGAGTAATGAGCAAGTTTCTTGACGTGCATGGTGCCTCCAGGTTGCTTTTATATGTACGCTGAATGGCCGTGCGACAATGATCGCTGTAGTATCATATTCATTTGCACACCATGGCAGCTGAGCGTAGGAAAAAAATGAGACAGTGGAGCGCAGACAACCCCAAAGCCTCGCTGATGGAGCGTAAACGCGCCCTCATCGTGGCCGCTGCACAGCAGGCGTTTCTGGACAAGGGCTATGCCGAGTCGTCCATGGGCCGCATCGCCGACGCTGCTGGAGTTTCAATCAAAACCGTCTATCGACACTTTGAGAACAAGGACGATTTGTTCAGTGCAGTCATGCATGCCGCGTGCAATGCAAATGGCACGAGCGACACTGGCGAGCACGCACCACAGCACCTCGAACGCCCTTGGTTCTCCAAAGAGCCCAAACAAGCCCTTCCCCTGGCCGGCATCGACTACCTCACCGACGTTCTCGGTGCCCAGCAACTGGCGCTCTACCGGGTGGTCACGCGCGATGCTCACCGGTTTCCCGAATTAGGCCAACGATACCGAGTGGAAGTGACTGACCGTCGCACTGCACTTTTCGCAGACTACCTCCGGCACTGGGCCCCATTGGAGCAATGGAAAATCAAGGATATCGAAGAAGCATCACGGACATTTCTGGCATTACTGCGCGTCGACCTGCTCGATAACGCCCTCTTTGGTACCCATCAACCGAACGATGAGGAAATAAGCAGTAGAGCCCACCGCGCATCGGACAACATGCTGCACTTGCTACAAGCCTCCCGATTCTGAGCTCCTCGCTGATGGCGCTACAGGGGTATGTAACGCCATCAAACGCTGAGGTTCAGGCGCCTTTGCGGAAGTCTTCAGCCAGCGACGGTCGGCTTGGCGACCAGCCCAACCGGCGTGCGTTGACTGCACTCACGCGACTGTTGGACGCTGCTCCATAACGCGCAGCCTCACCGAGATTGCGCGTGACATCGTCGACATCCAGGCTATGGGTTTTGCCGCCAAAACCCAGTGACTCACTGATCAATTGGGCGATTTCAAGAAACGAAGCATGACCGTTCTCGGCAAAATAAAACGAGCCCCCGGGAGCCTTCTCCAGGACCAGCAGATACAGGTCAACCAGATCGTCGATGTGGACGTTCGAATAGCGGTTCAGCCCCTTACCTACATGAATACCCGCGCCCACCTGCGCCGAAATGGCAGTCATTTGCGGAATCTGTTCACTCTCTTGCTTGAGTCCCGCTCCTACGCCATAGATCATCGACGGACAGATCACGACAGCGCGGACACCTTTGTCGATCGCCGCCTGGCGCACGTGTCGATTCATCTCGACCCGCTGGCGACGGAACGGGACCGGTACAAAGTAGTCATCGTCGCTGAAAACTTTCTCACTGGCATATTCGCCACACGCATCGTCGGCCACGATGGCGGAGCCACTGGTGTGGATCAGCAGCTTGGCGCTGCGTTCAAGTGCTGCGACCAGGGTATGAACGGACGGCTCGTGATCGGCACTGGCAGCGTGTATCACTGCGTCAGCTTCCTGAGCGGCCTTGGTCAATACCGCCGCGTCATCCAGCGTGCCAATGATCGGTTCGATACCACGCTGACGCAGCAACTGTGCAGTGGCCTCGGTACGTGTCAGGCCCGTTATGCTGTGACCCAATTGAAGCAAGCGATGAGCAACGGCTCCGCCTATGTAACCAGACGCCCCTGTAATAAAAATCTTCATATAGAACTCCTCGATGAGAAAACGAATTGGGGATCAGGACTCGACGACTGCACGATGCTCAAGCAGCTTGTGCATTGCACGCTCTTCGATAGCGATGAACTCGGCGACCGCAGCCTCACCCGCCAACGTCAGATCCGGCTCGACACCGTCGGCCAAGCGCTCGATCTGTACGTTGAACCATGGCAACAAGTGGAATGGGTTGATGGTCGCTTCGGGTGTCAGAGCAGTGGCCCATTCGCCAGCCAGCAGCCGTGCCGGAGTAAGCGGATCCGAGATCAATGGACGGCCCAGGCCAACCATGTCGACATCACCGCGCTCGAAAGCCAAAAGCATGCCTTCAACGCTACGGAAATTCCCCGTCACCATCACCGGCATATTCGCCACCTCGCGTACCGCCCCGGCAAACTCGACGAAATAAGCTTCGCGTTGAATCGTGCTCGCGCGCGGCGCATCTTCGCCCTCATCCTTGACTACCAGCCCTACTACTTTCGGCTGCTCCAGCGAACCACCCGATAGCTCCAGCAGGTCCAGACTGGTGTTGTTGAGCAACCTAACCAGCGCAACGCATTCGGCATTGGTGAAACCGCCTTTCTGGAAATCAGACGAGTTCAGCTTGATGCCAATCGGGAAGTCGTCGCCAACCTTGGCGCGCACTGCAGCGATGACCTCAAGCAATAGGCGCGCACGATTCTCCAGCGCTCCACCCCAACGATCTGTGCGCTGATTGGACAGCGGGCTGAGGAACTGAGACAGCAGGTAGCCATGGGCAGCATGCAGTTGCACGCCAGTGAAACCCGCAGCCCGTGCCTGATTTGCAGCGAAAGCGAATTGATCGATAACGGCGGCAATCTCATCCTCGGTCATGGCACGTGCCAACCCAAACTCCAGACCCAGCCCCGGTGGAACCTGAATCGCTACCGGCGAAGGCGCCAGGGGTTCGGGATTTATCGCATGGAGTACCTGACGCCCGGTATGGCTCAACTGCAACCAGAAGTCCGAGCCACCTGCCGTTCCGGCAGCAGCCATCGCCCGTAAAGCGCTCAAGTCAGTGTCGGCATCAAGCACGATGTTCCCCGGGCGTTCCAGGTGCTGACGGTCCACCTGCACGTTCCCGGACAGCAGCAAACCTGCGCCAGACGAGGCCCAACGCCGGTAAAGATTGACGTGGCGCTGAGTGGCATCATTTTTGTGGTCGGCCAGGCCTTCGCTCATGGCTGCTTTGCACAGTCGGTTTGCCAACACTACGCCGCAAGGCAAAGACAACGGACTAGAGATTTGATCAGTCATAAATACCTTCGGCTGCATGACAGGGGCTGTTTGAGCTGCTCAGTTGAGCAGCACGCGGAACGCCAGGACAGAAAGTAAAACGATCGCTGTCGCACACACGACAATGATAGTTGTTGTTTGGCTGGTGTCAAGCGAAACCTCGGGCTACGAGGCGCGCCGTTTCACGCCTTCTCCAACACCACCTGCACCTCTTGTGCGCCTTCCTTATGCCGCGCAGGCAAGAGCAGACAAGCGAGCGCCGGCATCATCAACAGGGCGCCAACCATGTTCCAAAGGAACATGAACAGCAGCAGCAGTCCCATGTCGCCCTGAAACTTGATTGATGAAAACATCCAGGTGGAGACCCCCAACGCCAGCGTAATTCCGGTGAGGGTGACGGCGGCGCCGGTGGTTTTCAGGGTTTCGTAGTACGCCTGCTTGAAGTTCAAGCCGCGGTTCATGAAATGTTCGATTCGGTTGTAGATATAGATGCCGTAATCGACCCCGATACCGACTCCGAGCGCGATGACGGGCAATGTCGCGACCTTCACCCCCATGCCCAATTGGGCCATGAGCGCCTCACAAATCACCGAGGTGATATAAAGCGGAATCATGATGCTGATCGCCACTCGCCAGGATTTAAACTCCCACCACACCAACAGCGCGACGATGCTGTAAACCAGCAGCAGAATCCTCGGCTCGGATTGCTTGATCACTATGTTGGTGGCGGCCTCGATACCGGCGTTACCGGCTGCCAGCAAAAAGGTAGCGTGCTCATCATTGTTCGCCTTCGCGAACGTCTGTGCCGCATCGACCACCTTGGCCAGGGTTTCGGCCTTGTGATCGGTCAGATACACCATGACCGGCGCCATTGAGCAGTCGCTGTTGTAGAGCTCGTTGGGAATGGTCTTAAACGCCGCATTGGCGATGTAGCGATTGCGAGTAATGGCATACCAGCGCAAGTCGCCACCGTTCGAACCCGCAGAGAACTTCTTCAGTTCATCCACCAGGGAGTGGGTCGACTCCACGCCTGGCACCCCCTCCATCGTCCACTTCAAACGTTCGATCGCGCTGCTGACCGGGTACGAACCGCACTCTCCTGCCTGGGTCTTGACCATCACCACGAACACGTCCGGGCTGCTGGCGTAATGGTGGGCGAGAAAGTCGTTGTCCTGGTTGTAACGACTGTCCGGGCGCAGTTCTGGCGCACCGCGATCCAGATCACCGATCTTCAGATCCTGCTTCAAATACCAGGCGCCGCCCAACAGCATTGCCGAGATCAACAAGCCGATCAGCGCCGGCTTCGGTTCGGCGGCATGCGATAACCAACGTGCCAGGCGATGCTCGCTGTTAGCCTTGCGGGTCTGATTGCGCACGGCAGCGGGTGCTACCCCGCACCAGGACATCAGCACCGGCAGCAAGAACATTTTGGTGAAAATGATCACCGCCACACCCACGCCCGCGCTGATAGCCAACTCGCGGATCATGTCGATATCGATCAGCATCATGGTCGAGAAACCGACCGCGTCGCACAGCAGTGCAATCGACCCCGGTATGAAAAGCATACGAAAGGTTCGTCGTGCCGCTTGCATGGGGCTGTAACCCGCAGCGCAGTCGGCACTCATGGTGTTGATATTCTGCACGGCATGACTGACGCCGATGGCGAACGTCAGGAACGGCACCAGGATCGAATACGGGTTAAGCCCAAAGCCCAGCAAGTTGACGATACCCAACTGCCACAGCACCGCGAGAGAGCAACACAACAACGTGACGGCGGTACTTCGCCAGCAACGCGAATACGCCAGAAGCAGCAGCGCCGTCAGGACGAACGTAATCGCAAAGAACTCGAGAATATCGTGCGCGCCTTCAATCAGGTCACCGGCAATTTTGGCGAAGCCGGTGATATGAATGGCGTATCGATCGCTGTTGTACTTGTCGCGTACCAGTGTTTCCAAACGCTGGGAGAACTGACCGTAATCAAGCTTTTCGCCGGTGAGCGGGTCGCGCTCAAGCAAAGGCACAAGCACCACCGAGGACTTCTGATCCGCGGCCACCAGACTCCCGATACGCCCGGAACGTTGAACGTTGAGTTGCACCTGGGCCAAGGTTTTGGCTGAGCCGTCGAAGCCATCCGGAATGATGCGGCCGACAGCAAAACCGTCTTCGGTGACCTCTTGCCACAAGACGTTGGGGGTCCAAAGTGATTTCAAGTTGCCACGATCAACGCCCGGAATGAAGAACACCTCGTCCGTGACGTTCTTCAGTGTTTCGAGATAATCCTTGTCGTAGATGTTGCCCTGCCGTGCTTCAAGTGCAATACGCACCACATTGCCCAGCGGACGCAATTCGCTTTCATACTGCTGGTAGTTGACGATATAGGGGTGATGGCCGGGCACCATTTTCTGCAGGCTGACATCAAGCCCAAGCTTGCCGGCCTGATGGGCGAGAAACACCGATACCATCAAAAACAACAGGACCACCGCGATGCGATGGTTAAACAGCAGCGGCTCTATGCGGGTCTCCAAAAAACCCGGCGTAACCGGAGCGGCGGTCAGATTGTCTTGTTTCGCGCTCATGGGGTCGGTCTCCAGATTCATTTGGCGTTTAGTGCGATCAGATGCGCACCCGCAATACCAGCGGTCAGCACCGCCCCATCGGGTAGTTCAACCAGCGAGGCAACACGCAAGCCGGGGCTGGCCTCGGTCATCTGGAAATGCTGACCACCATCGACGCTGCGCAACAAGCTGGCGTCCTGACCTAACAGAACGATCTCGCCGTTATCACGCACAATGCCGGCCACCAGAGTAGGTGCCTTGGCGTCCGCTCCTACCTGCACCCAAGAGACACCCTGATCAATCGAACGGAAAATATGCCCGCCGAAGCCATAGGCCAGCAGAACGTCTTGGTTGTCCTGACGCAATAGCAACACGCCATAGAGGGCACCGTTGTAGCCGACATCGAGCGTCTTCCAACTGCCGTCGGCAGCGCTGATGTACACCTTGCCTGCTTCTCCCGCGATGACTTGCTGCCCCGACTTGTCACCGTTGATCGAGTTGTAGTGCAGTGCATCAGGGTTGTTGAGCCGCTGCGACAGGGATATCCAATGGGTTCCACCGTCGGCGGTGGCGAAAATCTGACCGTTCGATCCCACCACGTAACCTGCGGTATCGCTGGCGAACCAGACACCGAGTAACGGGCGGGAGGGCCCGAACTGCGCACCCGCGTTGACATCATCGAGCCCGAACTGCGCCTGTTCGATCTCGCTTTGCAGCGTTGAATCACCAGGCGCCTCCTGCAGTGCCGCCTTAGCGCGCACCAGCCGTGCTTCGGCATCGACCCGTACCAATGCGTTAAGCCGATTGCCATCAGCCTGCTTGACCCAGGTCTTGCCACCATCGGTGCTGTGGAGGATCACGCCATCGTGACCCACCGCCCAGCCGCTGGAGGGGTTGACGAAGTACAGCGCCGTCAGCGTGACCGAAACCGGCACTGCGCTCTGGTGCCAGTCGTGCGCGCCATCGTCCGAATACAGGATGATGCCGCGCTCTCCCGCCAACACCACGCGGGTACCCGCAAGAGCCGTGGCCATCATGGTTACTGTGGCGGCACTGGCTGATTGCATGGCTGGCAGGTCCAGAAGCTCGGTCGCCGCTACGGCCAGCGGCGGCATCAAAACTGCCGCGCTCGCCAGAATCAGAACGACGCCCACACTGCTACAGCGCCGTATATTGCGATAGGTCTTCACCATTTCTTCACCACGAGAAAAAACTGACGATAGCCGTAGGCAAAGCCTTCTCTGGAAGGGATATGCCTACGGTGATTTACACGATCAGTTGCTGGATCGTCGCAAGTTGTCCACCGAGTAATAGGCAGCGTTTCGCTTGACGTTGTACTCAGCAGGTTTTTCTTCGTTTGACAGGAACATCACGAAAGCACGACGCGATTGCAGGTCGTAATCGACTTGGCCTGCCGTCGTGGCGGCGAGGACGTCGTAAAGGTTAACCGAGTGGTTTTCCTGAACGCGCCAAAGATTGTTGCGGGTGTCATACAAGTCGCCATGCACGATTTCCCAAGTGTCCTCGTCGACGTAGAGCATGCGCCGGCCATAGATGCTGCGAACCCCCGGCTTGACTTGCGCTTCGACCACCCATACCCGGTGTTTCTCATAGCGAGGCAGATCCTGATTCAAGTGATTCTGCTGCACGATGTCGCGGTACTTGAGAGCCTTCGAAGTGAGGTCGTAGTTGTTGTACGACACGATCATTTCTTTCTTGCCAACCAGCTTCCAGTCGTAGCGATCCTGGCCGCCGCCGAACATGTCGTAACTGTCGATGGTGCCCAGCCCGTCGCTGTTGAATTGCGGTGTGTCATACGCCACGTCGGGCGCGCGCAATACGCGACGCTGGCCCGGGTTGTAGGTCCAGGTCTTGCGCGCTCCAACCGTACGGTCCGAGACGTCGACCAGCAGAACTGCCTCGCCGGCAACGTTGGAAGGGCTCAACGTGCGCTGCATGTAATAGGTGATCTGGTTAGTGGGACTGTCAGGGATTGCCTTGCCCGTCGTCCGTGATTCGGCCCATTTGATCGGCGTGAAATTGCCGTTGCTCTGTACCGGGAAAATGACGAACTCACGCTCCGTACTCAAGCCGTAGTAACGGTATTCATGGTTGTAGATCACCTCTTCACCGCTTTTCGGCGCAGGGAAAGGTACGCTTGACACGAAGATATTGGTCGCACCCATACCGCCTGCAACCGTCTTGGCCTTCGCGGCCTCGGTCTTGATATCGATGTATTCCTGTGGCGGTAATGCGGCCGTCCGGTGGGTAGGAAAGACCTTCATTTTGTAGTCTGGATAACGCTTGAGCATTTCGATCTGCCCCGGCGCCAGCAGGCTCTGGTATTGCGCCAGATTGGCGGCAGTGACCGTGTACAGCGGCTTCTCCGCCGCGTAGGGGTTGGCATACCCCTTGGTTTTATCGAATCCCGCCACAGGCTGGGTCAAACCGCCTTCCCAAGGCGGAATCGAACCATCCGCATTACCTGCTTTTTGCGCCCCGACAGGCGTGAGATCCTTGCCCAGTCGGGCAAGGTCTTGCTCTGAAGTTTCGGCATGCGCGCCGAGGGTCACCCCGACAAGTGCGCCCGCGGCCAAGATGCCCAGCACGCCTTTTAGTCTTTTGTTGTCCATGCTTTTGCCTGCTTTGGTTAGAAGTTGATGCCAGCGACCAGAGAGAAGAAGTCACGATCATGGAATTCGTCGTACTTCGCGTTATGGTTGAAACGCGAATAGCTGAAGTCGACGTAATACTTGCCGCTGTAGTCGAGACGCACGCCCGGCGCGATCACTCGTCGACCCTCACTGAACAAACCATCAGCGGAGTAGCCACTTATGTCGTCCGACACGAAGACTCGCGGCTTGACGTTTACCCCGGCGAATACGTCCGGGTAGCTGACCTCCAGTTGGGCACGTACACCCCATACGTTGGAGGTGGCGAAGCCTTTGTTTTGGCAATAGCTCGTATCTGGGTTAAGCGCCTCGCACGGCACGCCTGCGACCGGACCTGAGCCGAACACAGCGGCGCGTCCGTAACGAGTCGAGTTGTCTGGATTGCCGATTCCATCCCAGTGCTGATAAACCGCTTCCGCCGCCAGAGTGGCAGCCTCGGCACCGAGGATCCGTGGCAACACCTGAATGGTCGACAGCTGAGCCTGAGTTTTGGATTTGCGGTCATAACCGCTCACGAAGGAACCATCCGGTGTGGATACCAGATTGGCCTGCGGGCCAATGCCAGCGACAAGGCCGTTAATCAGGTCGGTACCGTTGATCTGCACGGGCAGGCCAGACGTATGGCTAATTTCACCAAACACTGACCAACCACCGACGACGGTAGACGCACTCAGGCCAACGACATGGATACCGTCAGCGCTGTAGTCGAGGGTCTCCTGCGCAGCGCGCAGGCCTTGCGGCGGGTCGGCAGACCAGATCGATCCAGGTATCGTGGTGGGCACCAGCGTCGCGCTTACGTTAGGGATGCGGGTGTGATAGCGCACATAGTAGAGCCCGAAATCAGTGTCCAGCGCCTCGACCCGGTGACGCAGCGCGATGCCGTACTGACCGCTGTTTGGGGGCTCTCGGTCAGGCGTCAACGCCATCCGGAAGTTGGCTCCGCCCAATGCAGGAACTCCGGCGAAGGTCTGGCGGTCAGTAAACTGCCCCCCGCCCACCACCGTTCCGCTGTTCGAGCAGTTGACGACACTGGACGCAGACCAGTAGGTGCCACAGCCGTCCAGCACGGTTTTTTCCCAACGCAACTGGTAGAACGCTTCCACACTGGTGCCGTCGGCTATGCCGAAGCTGGCGAACAACTGTGGCAACGGAAGGAGGATTTCTTTGACCTGGGCGCCAGGCCGGTGGGCTGCGGTGATGTCGAACGCACCGTATTCGTTGATACCGGGCACAAACAGACTTTCCCCCCAGTTCACGACCTGGTTGCCCAACCTGACGGTCAAAGGATGATCGCCACTCAGCTGGAATGTGTCGTAAACATAGGCGTCGAGTAGTGCGACGCCGGAGAATTTGGACAAGTGATCGAAATCGGAGTCGTTCAGCCGCGCGCCGTGCTCATAACCGTTGGCGACGCTGCCATGGGGCACGCCACTGTTGTTGAGCGTGAAGTCGTCCCAGGCCTTGGCGCGTACAAACACGCCAAGATCGCCCTTACTGATATCGATGTCGCCCAGGATATTCAAGACGGTTGAGTAGCGTTGACCCTTACCGAAGTTCAGATCCCCGTTATCGTTACCGCTGCTGGCTTTACCACCATTTCCCACGGAAATCAGACCAGGGTCGGCGCTGCTTGCTCGCCAACTGGTGCCCAGCGATGTGCCGAGCGACCAGCGAACATCGACCCCCTCACCAGTGGTAAACGAGCCAGCCTCGGCGCTGCTCGCAGCCAGACCTGCAAGACACAACGCGACGCCTAGCCTGCCGGCGCGCACGACGCCGGAATGGTCCTTGTTTTTCATAGTTTCACTCGTATTTTTGTTTTTGGAGGTTGCGAGGAAATGTGTGAATCAGTGCCAGCCTCCGCCGCTGGCAACTGATTTTTTCCAGGACACTGGGTCGACGCTTACTTCGGTACCTCGGGCTTGCGGACGGGGCCGGCGGTCACACCACCATCGATCACCAGTTCGGCGCCATTGACGTACGAGGACTCGTCCGACGCCAGATAGACCACCGCGTTGGCGACGTCACTGGGCAAACCCACACGCCCTGAAGGGATCAGCGCGCTGAACATTTCTTCAACACCCAGCCCGGCACCAAAGCCGTAATGACTTTGCGTCATCGGCGTATGGATCACACCCGGCAGCAAGGAGTTGCAGCGAATTGCCAGCCCCTGACTGGCAGCTTCAATCGCGGCGCATTTGGTCAATGCCCTGACGGCACTCTTGGAAGCGCAATAGGCCGTCTGGTTGGTTGCACCTATCAGCCCACCGATCGAGGACATGTTGATGATCGAACCGCCGTGCTCTGCCATGGCGACAAAGGCCGCCTTGATCCCCAGGAACACGCCGTCGATATTGATCGAGGTAACTTGCCGGAATTGTTCGAGGCTCATGTCGGTGATCGACTGTACCGCCAGCACGCCGGCGTTGTTGACCAATACATCAAGCTTGCCGAAGCGTTGCTGGACCTGTGCCATCACCGCATCCCAACTTGCGGCATCGCTGACATCATGACGTAAGGCTTCTGCGGTCAAACCCTCGTCGCGCAAAACGGCTGCCGCCTGTTCAGCGGTGGTCAGATCGATATCGGTCAAGGCCACTTGGGCACCATGACGTGCCAATGTCGCAGCGATTTGCGCACCAATGCCGCGAGCGGCGCCTGTAATCAGTACTACTTTGCCATCCAGTCTTTTCATTGCATCGCCCTGAATAATGCCGAGTGCACCAGATCGCCATGAGGTTTTGGCAATTCTGAATTCTTATTAGTATTTGAATACCGCAAAGAATTTCTACACCTTTATTTGAGCGTCAGCCAGAGTTTTTTTATTTTTTTGCGACGCGCTCCTGCCTCTGGCACCAGGCATTTGCAACGACTCAGTCATAGCTGCGGAGGGATGATCCAGGGCGGACTCAACGCGCAGGCTCGATAGGCGAATTCTCGGACTTCCTGCTATATTCTCGCGTTAACTACAGGAGAGCCCATGCGCCCCACCCGCCTAACACGCCCTCAACAGCAAGCCCAGACACGCGAATATCTCCTGACTGCAGCCGAGAACGTCTTTTCTCGTCTCGGTTATGGTGGGGCCTCATTAGAGCTGATCGCCGCCGAGGCAGGTTTTTCAAAGGGCGCGATCTACTCCAACTTTCCAAACAAGGAAACGCTCCTCTTGACGCTGCTGGATCGGTACATGGAGCGCGACATGGCCGGATTGAAAGAGCTCGCGGCTCAAGATCCTGACAGGATGTTCGAAGGGGTGACCGAGTGGTTGATGACCATGAATTCCGACAGCGAGTGCCCGTTGTTGGCGGTCGAGTTACAACTTCATGCAAGCCGCAATCCCGAGTTCGCAGCGGCATACGACGCGCTGCATAAGCGTCAGACTGAAGGGCTGGCCAATCTCCTCGACCTGTATTTCAAAGCCACTGGTACGAAAAGCCCTCTACCTTCGACCGATCTTGCCATAGCGCTGACGGCCATGGTGCATGGCATCAGTCTCCAGCGACGCAACGCCAACGATACAGGTCCCGTTGAAGCGGGTCGTATCATCAACCAGTTATTGACTAGCCTGGTCGTCCGACAGCGAGAGGCGTAGTCATCTCTGCGTTGGAGCTTCTTCGCCGAAGCGCCTCCAGTAACTGATTGCACAGGTGGCCGCGCTATTACCCGGTCCGGGCAAGAAATGGAGGCGCCCTCCCACCAGCCCCTGCTCCACGCGCGGGAGCCGGCAGCAGGTATGTTCACTGGTGGTTGGGCAAACCGTTAGAGTCGCAATCCACCGTCGACCACAATCTCGGCGCCATTGACATAACTGGCCGCATCGGATGCCAGGAACGCGACGACCTCGGCGACTTCCTTCGGATCAGCGATCCGGTTGAGCGGGATCATGGCTTGATACTTTGCATTTGCTTCCGGCGGGTTGCCGGCGATCATCGGCGTCTGGATCATGCCCGGAAAGACCGCGTTGACACGAATACCGACGCGCCCCAACTCGGCGGCGGCGCAACCGCTCATCCCACGTACCGCCCACTTGGACGCTGCATAGGCGAACTGCCCCGGAATATTGCGAATGGCCGAAAGCGAGGAGATGTTAATGATCGAGCCACTGCCTGCGCTTTGCATCGCCTCGGTCACTGCCTGCATGCCCAGCATGACGCCCAACACGTTAACCTGGAAATACCGCTCCAACTCGCTCGGCGTGGTCCCCTGCAAATAATTGGGACTGTAGATTCCCGCGTTGTTGACGAGGATGTCGATCCGGCCGAACCGTTTCAGTGCCTCCTCGACCACCACAGCCCAACCCTCGGCGCTCGAAACATCATGCTTGATGAAGCACGCCGCCTCTCCGATCTCTGCCGCGACCTGTTCGCCGTTGTCTTGAACATCAGTCAAAACAACTTTGGCGCCTTCGGCGGCGAAGAGCCGGGCCTCGGCCTCTCCCTGCCCACTTGCCGCACCCGTAATGATTGCAACCTTGCCGCTTAACCGTCCCATGCCATTTCCTCTTTTTGATTTTATTGTATGAATCGCAGCGCCTCGACGTTCCGGAGCAACTCCGAAAGGAGGTGATTGTGTGGCGCAGAGTCGATTAGATACTTATTGGTATCTGAAAATCAATCAGTATCTTCGGTGCTCGAAGGAAGGGGGAAATGCAGGAGGCTCGCGGTTCATCGCATACTGGGAGCTCCACTCAGGGCCGTGTCCAGTCGCGAGCTTTGGCATTGCTGATCGGTGACCAGTTCGATGACCACGCCGGATGCCATCGCGACGAACAACTGGCGTTCGCCCGTGAGCGGCACTTCATTGAGCCCATAGTGAACGCCGCTGAGTCGAATCCGATTGCGCGCCTCGTCAAGCTCGAATCTGTGTTGCATACGCGCCTGTTCGAGCGCACGGCACGCCACCTGCGCTTGACGGATGAGGGGCGGACGTATTTGTCCTATTGCCAGCAGGCACTTCAGGCACTCGACGATGGCAATGCCTTTCTACAAGCCGGGAAAAGCGCCTCATGACTACCAATCCCTTGGGCAGACTGACCTCGAACGCCAGCAAGAAACCGCGCATGTGGCACAGTACGTATAAAGGCCGCTATCAATCGCGTTTCAGTCCATCGCGCCAGGCGATTGCTTCAAGTTCAACCCGGACCGCGTCCTCGACGGCAATCACCGGGCGCGCCTGGAATTCAAACGCAGGGAATGTCGAGCACACCTTGTGAACCGCCATCGGATCGTCGCAGTCCACCAACATGTGTCCACCCCATTCACCCACGCGCACGACAAACACCTCGATCTTGAAATTGTCCGGTGCTTTCCATTGACCGAACACGTCAAGGATCCGTTTCTGCGCATTCTCGTACTGCGCAGGCGAACCTTGTGGGCGCTCGAACCAGCTGATCATGTACTTCATCGCCATCCTCCTCTATTGCATTGATGTAGTGGTCAACTGATACCGGACACGACGACTGCTTGAGCTGGCTATCTACAACCAGACACCGCGTGGTGCAGACGAAAACCTCACTTTGCGTGCGGGTTTCAGCTCAGGCAAGGATAGTTCTCGAGGCAACGCAAAGCCAACCTGGGGGCGCCAAGGGAAGCCTGTCGTCATGAGTTATGTGTTGTGGGTTGAAGGATCATGCCGTGACGCCCACGGCATGATCGGGTCTTCCTGAGCGGGGTTCGACTACTGGTGCTGCACCTGGAACAACGAGTTCACCTGAACCCGCGCCAACATCCGCTCTGCCCCGCCGCCACGCCGCATACCGCGCACCGGACAGGCGTCGAGGTAATCCAGACCGACCGCCAGCTTCAGGTGACGCTCGGGTCGGGTCAGCCTGTTGGTCACATCGAAGCTGTACCAGCCATCATCGAGCCAGGCTTCGGCCCAGGCGTGACTGGCCAGATGGCTTTCATCCTCGGTGCACAGGTAGCCAGAGACATACCGCGCGGGAATCCCCAGGCTGCGAGCACAGGCCAGAAACGCGTGAGTGTGGTCCTGGCAGACGCCCGCACGGCCGGCAAACGCCTCGGCGGCAGTGCTGTCGACCGCGGTCGCGCCGGGGCTGTAAGGCATGAGCCCGGCCAACCCGTGCATCAGGTCGATCAACGCCGTGCGATCGCGACGGGTGCCGCACTGCTTCACGGCAAAGTCGCTCAAGGCGTGATCGGCTTGGGTCAGGTGACTGGTGCGCAGGAACGGCAACGGCGATTGGCTATCGCGTTCAACCTCCTGCGCCTGGTCGATCTCCACCTGGCCGTAGGCGCTAAGCACAATGGCACCGTGGGGCTCGTCCATGGTCAATACATGCAGGATGTTGCCGTAAGGATCGAGTTGGCTACGCACCAGGCGTGGCAAATCCAGGTGCCATTCCAGAATGCGCTGGCGCTCGCTGTTCTGTGGCGTCAGGCGAAGGAACTGGATGCTGGTGCAGACTTCATCGGCGTAGCTGTAGGTGGTGTCGTGACGTATGGAAAGTTTCATACGACCTCCAGATAGGATTCGTGGATGGTCTGGCCCAGATGGCGCACCTGGGAGATGAAATCGGTCAGCCAGAGGTGCAGGCCCGCATCGAGAATCTCGTCGATCCCGGTATAACGAAGGCGCGCCTGCAGTTCGGCAGCCAGGCGCTGGGCGGGACGACCATTGTTGCCCGGCAGGCTGGCGAGGATCTGGTCCAGTTCCTCGATGCACGCATGCAGCGAGCGCGGCACGTCGGCACGCAACAACAGCATCTCGGAGACCTGCTCGGCGCCCGGCGCATTGCGGTAGATCTCGTTGAAGGCCTCGAAGGACGACAAGGCACGGAGCAAGGCGCTCCACTGGTAGTAGCCGCGGGCCGAGTTATCGCTGACCTCCTCCGACTTCTCGCCGAACATTTCGTAGCGCGCATCCAGCAGGCGCAGGGTGTTGTCGGCCCGTTCCAGGAAGGTGCCCAGGCGAATGAAACAGTAGGCATCGTTGCGCATGATGGTGCCCGAGGTCGCCCCGCGGAACAGATGGGAGCGCTCCTTGACCCACTCACAGAAATGGCTGATGCCGTAACGACCCAGGCCGTTGCTGGCGATATTGCGCATCTCAAGCCAAGTGGCGTTGATGTTCTCCCACATGTCGGCGGTGATGCGTCCGCGCACCGCGTGAGCGTTGGCCCGCGCTGCCTGCAGGCAGCAATAGATACTCCCGGGGTTGGTTTCATCCAGCGCGAAGAAGTGCAGCATGCGCTCGGTGTTGAGCTCGCCATAGCGCTCGTTGTAGTCGTCCAGTGTGCCGGCGGCCAGCAGCGACATCGCCAGTTCGGCGCGGCCATCGGTGCGCCCGGCCTGGGGCATCAACGATAGCGAGTAACTGACTTCGAGCATGCGTGCCAGGTTCTCGGCACGCTCCAGGTAACGGGACATCCAGTAGAGGTCCGAAGCGGTTCTTGAAAGCATGTCCTAGTCCTCCACTACCCAAGTGTCTTTGGTGCCGCCGCCCTGGGACGAGTTCACCACCAGCGAACCTTCGCGCAGTGCCACGCGGGTCAGGCCGCCGGGCACCAGACGGGTTTCACTGCCCGACAGTACAAACGGGCGCAGGTCAATGTGACGCGGGGCGATGCCGTTTTCGACAAAGGTCGGGCACGTCGACAGGCACAGGGTTGGTTGGGCGATATAGGCTTCAGGGCGGGCCTTGAGGCGCGCGCGGAAGTCCTCGATCTGCGCCGCCGTGGCCGCCGGGCCGACCAGCATGCCGTAGCCGCCGGAACCCTGGGTTTCCTTGACCACCAGCTCGGGAAGATTGGCCAGCACATGGGATAACTCTTCCGGCTTGCGGCATTGCCAGGTGGGCACGTTCTTCAGGATCGGCTCTTCGTCGAGGTAGAAGCGAATCATGTCAGTGACGTAGGGGTAAATTGACTTGTCGTCCGCTACCCCGGTACCCACGGCGTTGGCCAGGACCACATTCCCCGAACGATAGGCCGCCAGCAGTCCGGGGACACCGAGCATGGAGTCCGGGTTGAAGGACAGTGGATCGAGGAAGGCATCATCGAGGCGACGATAGATCACATCCACCTGCTTCGGGCCGGAAGTGGTGCGCATAAAGACACGATCGTCGCGGACAAACAGATCGGCGCCCTCAACCAGTTCCACCCCCATTTCGCGGGCCAGGAACGCATGCTCGAAATACGCACTGTTGAAACGGCCCGGGGTCAGCACCACCGCCGTGGGGTTGTCCAGCGGGCTGGCGCTCTTGAGGGTGTCCAGCAGCAGGTTCGGGTAATGATCGATGGGTGCCACGCGCTGGGCGGCGAAGAGTTCGGGAAACAGCCGCATCATCATTTTGCGGTCTTCGAGCATGTAGCTGACGCCGCTGGGGGTGCGCAGGTTGTCTTCCAGCACGTAGTAGCTGCCATCGCCATCACGTACCAGGTCGACCCCGGAGATATGGGCGTAGATACCGCGGTGCAGATTCAAACCCCGCATGGCAACCTGATACCCCTCGTTGGCCAGGACCTGCTCGGGAGCAATGATGCCTTCCTTGAGGATGCGTTGCCCGTGGTAGATATCGGCCAGGAACATGTTCAATGCCTGAACCCGCTGAATGCAGCCGCGCTCGACCATCTGCCATTCGCTGGCTTTGATGCTGCGTGGAATGATGTCGAACGGAATCAACCGCTCGGTGCCCTGCTCGTCCCCATACAAGGTGAAGGTGATGCCGGCGCGATGGAACAACAGGTCGGCTTCACGACGACGCTGGTCCAGCAGCTCCAGAGGAGTGTCCGCCAGCCAGCGCGCGAACGCCTGGTAATGTGGGCGGCAGCCACCGTTGGCATCATACATCTCATTAAAAAAAGCACGGGACATACCCCACTCCTTGCCGTGTTTCATTCGGCATTTTTATTTAATTTCGTTATTTCGATAGATCAGGCCTTACGTTGTTTTAGTTGATGCTGTTTTGTTGAGCACCTCATTGTGCGTCGTCAATAACCTGCTTCATGCAGGCCGCAAACTTTTTACAGGCGCCGGCAAATACCGGTGTATTTGAGCGCCCTACCCTGGCGAATTCTGTTAACTCGATAAAAGCCTTGTGGCTCGTGTCAAAAACTCCCTCTTTAAAGTGATACTTCCCGTGGACTTGATAAGGCTTGTGCAAGCGCTATGCCCGATTGCGACCTCGCGAAAAATAAAATCGGAAATCGGCATGAATCTGCCACAAAAGGACATTTTGCTTAGATTTTGCGACATTTCAGTCAAGTAATGCTGAAACGTTTATCTCTTTAGGTTTTTGCACAGCTCTGGCGCGACCTAAAAGAGTGCAATAGAGGGGTTAACTGTTTTTATGCGCCAGAATAGGGATATTTTGATGGATGTTATTTTTATGACTCCGCATTGCCTGAGCGCCAGGCCTCTTTATATAAATAAGACCCGGGCACCCTTTTGGAGCCGGAATGCGCACCAAACAGGGGTTTATCGCACCATTATGTTTCTTGTTTTTCAGCGCCTCACTTCATAGCCGGTTGACATGAGCCGTCCGGCAACGGAGTTCTTCAGCCCGTAAGTAGAGCTCTGACATTTATTGCAGCTGCAACCATGCTGACTCCCGCTATCCATACCAGGGCTGGAGCGAAAATATAAAGGTACCGGGAATCTCGGGTTTCCGAATTGTTTCGAAAAAAGACAACACTCGTAGTCAGTACTCGGTGTCGGACGTAAAAAACTATCGTCCGCCGCATAACGTCGTGGCAGTTGTCACCAGGACTTACGGTCCACGAGGGGGCATGAAACCCTATGGATAAAGGGTTCGTTTCGGCTTTCGATCAAGTGCTGAGCAGCACGGCGGCCCATTTCGTAGTACGGGAGTTGCACGGTGCTCAGCGGTGGATAGAACAGCTCGGCAACGCCGATCATATTGTCGTAGCCAAGTACCGCCACCTCGGCCGGAATGCGCAGACCGCGACTGAGCAGGTACTGATAAGCGACCAAAGCGATGCGGTCGTTGCCACAAACAAGCAGATCGAAGGCCGGCTTTCCATCCGGCTCACGCAGTTGCTGCTCAAGCGCTACAAGCGTTTCCTCATAGGCGTCATCGGTCGACAGGTTGTATTGGGGAACACTGTCCAGGGATATACCGGACTCCGCGAGGGCGCGAACCAATCCCTGCTGACGCGGCCCCCAGGCCAGACTGCTTTGCGGCAGGTTAATACACAGCGGATGCCTGTAACCCTTTTTCAGCGCCTGCCGCACCGCCTGATACTGACCGTCTTCGTCGTCGGGTACATAGCATGCGATGCCTGGCTCTGAACTCATGCAGTTGCTGAGTACCAGCGGCATGTTGCGCAGCGCCTGGGGAATCTCGACGGTGCGTAACTGCATGGCACTGAAGATGATCCCGTCGGGCTGATGCGACAGCATCAGGTCGATGGTTTGTTGACTCGGTGGAGCCTCGAACACATTGAGGATGAAGACGTTCCAGCTGTTTTCTCGCGCGGTGCGCTCCAGCGAAAGCAGCATTTCGACGGCGAAGGGGGTTGTCGCCGTGTCGAGCGCGAAGACTCCGATGGTCTTGCCACGGGAGTGACCGCCACGAATCTGGCGAGCGGAAAGGCTTGGTACGTACCCCAAGGCCTCGACCGCTTGACGAACTTTCGCCAGGGTTTCCTGGTTCAGCTTTTCCGGGGTATTGAATGCCCTGGACACGGTCATGAAGGAAACCCCCGCCAGCCGTGCAACATCTTTAACTGAAGCCATTCGCGGGTGCCATTGCTTGTCTAGCCAAACATCATGTCATGCTTGGCAAAAGCATGACAACACGATGCCAGGCAGCAGGCTGCACGAATGGTACGTCAGGGGTGTTCAGAGCTGGAGATCGGCCAGGCTCCAGACCGAGGTATCCCCGAACAGCCCTACCCCATTGATGGCGAAGGCGCCGACACCGAGGCTGTCGGGGCGAGGATAAATCCGACTGCTCAGGCTATGGGCGCCGTCGTCGACGAAAACCTCAATGGAGGAGCGATCCAGGAAAATCCGCAGAGCGATCTGCGTTTGTTCTGGCGTCACAGGTACGCTACGGACCCCGCTCACGCCAGCTCCCGAGTGTTGCCTGTCGAGTACCAAGCGTCGGGCCATGGCATCGAAATATAGCAAAGTCCGTTCCTGCTGGTCTTCGCTACAACGTAGTGCCAGGCCAAAGCGCTCAGCGGTGCTACCGGCCAGGTCCAGTTCGAGCTCAAGCTCCAGCAGAGCGCCACGAACTTCTAGTGTACGGCTCTGTGAGTCGAGCATCCCGATCTCCAGCGTTCGAGGTGACTGCCGTAGCGTTGTCAGCTCTCGTGCCGGACGCATGCGTAGCCGGTCACCGTCGCGGCTCACTTCACGTGGCAACGACAGCGCGCCACACCAGTGTTGTTCTTGACTCGGCATAGGGCTGTCCCACATGTCCATCCATGCCCAGAGCAGGCGGCGCCCGTCCGGCGCCAGCAGGGTCTGGGCGGCATAAAAATCGTGACCGTGGTCGAGTTCGTGCAGCCTGCCGGTCTCAGTGAAGCAGCCAGAATTGTCCAGCTGGCCCAATCGATAGCTGTTCTGGAATTTGTTCCAGTTGTCGTAACCACTGGGCTTCAAACCTTGCGGCGAGTACAGAAAAACATCGCACCCATCCAGTTCGAACACGTCCGGACATTCCCACATGTAACCGTCAGACGCGCGTTGGCCGTCCAGGGCGCAGCCGAGGTAATCCCAATGATGCAGGTCCCGGGAGCGATAGAGTAAAAGCTGCGGGTCATCCCCTTGACGAGCGCCAAGCGCCATCCACCATTGGTCTGCGCGCTTCCAGACCTTCGGGTCGCGGAAATGCATGATGTCCGGATGCGGTGGCGTTTCGATCACAGGCCCATGTTTGGTGAACGTGATGCCATTCGTGCTGCTGGCCAGGCATTGGACCTGGTGGATTTTTTGGTCGTCGCCCGGCTCCCCTAACCAGATATGCCCGGTGTAGATCAGATAAAGCGTATCGCCCGCAACGACAGCCGATCCTGAAAAACAGCCGTCTCGATCGTAAGGGTCACTGGGGGCTAACGCTATGGGCAGATGCTCCCAGTGAACCAGGTCCTTGCTCTTGGCATGCCCCCAGTACATCGGGCCCCACTGCGCCGAATAAGGATGGTGCTGGTAGAACACGTGGTACTCGCCTCGAAAATAGGCCAGTCCGTTTGGGTCATTCATCCATCCGGCCGGGGGCGACAGGTGATAGCCGAGGCGATAGTCGTTGCCGCGCTCGGGCAGTTTTTTTTCGATGGCGCGATGCGCTTCGTCCAGCAGTGCAGCGTGCATGGCTTGATCCTTACTAAGGTTCGTAACGAGTGGCTGATTGAGCTATGGCAGGTAGCTCCATCGAATCAGGAGCTTTTGCCCGGGATGATTTGCGGGCCGGGTCCGCGCGTAACAACGACCATGACAGCAGCAGGCAACTGCCTACCAGGCAGGCCATCGTTACGTAAACGCTCGAGAAGCCAAAATGGTCGTAGCCGTATCCCACAACCGGCGACAGCAGCATGGCGGTCAATTGTTGGGCGAACTGGAATCCAACCAAATAGATCGAGGCCGACAGGCGAGAATCAAAATTCAAGGAGATGTATTTGAATACCGAGACCAGCAGGATCGGGACTTCCAGGGCGTGCAGCATCTTGCAGGCGGCGATGGTCCAGGCATCCATTGCCAGCCCAGAGCCAAGAATACGGACGAACATGATGCTGCCGGCCAGTATCAATCCATATTTGGCGCCCGTACGACCGACCACCCATGGCGCGAACAACATGAATACGGCTTCGAGGAGTACCTGGGATGAATTCAAGTAACCGTAGGCTCGGGTTCCCTCCTCCGGGGTTGGGAAGAAGGAGGAGAAATACACCGGAAACTGTTGTTCGTAGATCATGTAGATTCCACAAACCCCGGTCAGGTACAAGCTGAATGCCCAGAAGCGAGGAAGTGTCAGCAGCTTCCAAAGATCGTTCAGACGCACCGGCATGGCAGTTTCGCCACCCGTTTGCGTTACTGGTTTGTTGAACGCGGCCAGATCCAGCCGGGACAGGATCAGCAAAAACACGATCCCGGCTGCGCTGCTCATGTAAAACGCAATGTCCGGGTCAATGTTGAAGACCACACCGACGACGCCCGTCGCGGAGGCCCAGCCCAGTGAACCCCACATTCTGGTGGTGCCGAACTCGAAGCCGGCGTGGCGTGACAGTCGCTCCGTATAGGATTCGATGACGCCCACTCCCGCGAGCATGGATAGCGCCAGGAAAGTCGCACCGACCACGGCTCCCAACACCACGTTCTGGGCCAATAGATTGGCGTATACGTAGATCGCAAAGGGTGCGGAGGCGCAGAGCAGTACGCCAATCCATACCAGCAGTGTTTTGGACAGGCCAAGTCGATCCTGGAGAGCGCCATAGAACGGCTGAATGAGCAGCGCCGCAATGGCGTTGGCGGCAAAGATGAATCCGGTTTCCGTTCCATTCAGGCCGATGACTCGATGAAGCCATATCGAGAACAGCGAATAGCTGGATGACCACGCGAAAAAGAAGAAAAACAGCAAACCACTGATAAGCCAGTACTCACGTTTGACTGACAGCTGCATGTGACAACCCTCTTGTTTTTATTTAAGTTAACGTTAACATCGCAGCGCATTACGCCTCCTCCACCCGCTCGCTGTCAAGTGGATCCAAGTACCAAAGGAGGAGGTATCGCGCTTGAGCAGGCCTTGCAGAAGCGACTCTCAGGGCTTGCTCAGCGGATGGTTCAGGTTTTGCCCAAGCGCCATTTCGGCTGGCGGAAAGGACCTGTTCGAAAGGTCTTTGCAGTACCCGAATACAAAAACAAGAGGGTTACCTATGCGTTCTACTGTCTGTCGGCCTTTGGCTGGCTTTTCCTTGCTTTTTCTTTCCACTCAACTGCTCGCCGCGCCGGCGCAAAGCATCGAGGAACGTCTTGCCAGGCTTGAGGCCAGAACCTCCGTTGCCGAGGCCCGCGCCTTGGTGGCCGAAGCTGACGCAGCTCGATTGCGCAAGGAAGTCGAGCAACTCAACAAGCAAATCGCCATCCCCGCCCCGGCGACCACACAAGCATCTCTCAACGAGCGCGTTGCCCGGATAGAGGCGAACCAGCAGTCCCTTGAAAGCTCTCCCCCGACGACCGCGTCTTCAACCAGTTCGAGCGAGCATCTGAGCGATGGCTTCACCTTCGGTGGATATGCCCGCTCCGGGATAATGACCAATGGATCAGGTGCCGGTCATGGCGGCCCCTACGTGACCCCCGCAGGCTCCGTAGGTGGTGCCGTTGGCCGGCTTGGCAATGAGGTCGATACCTACGTGGAGGCGAAGTTTTCGAAGGAAAACCAGGCCAGCAACGGTACGCGTTCCAAATACACGCTGATGCTCGCCGACGGCCTGGAAACACCTAACGACTGGACCGCGGCTGAAAGCCGGCTCAATGTGCGACAGGTCTACGCTGAACTTGACCATTTGGCTTCCTTTCGAGACAGCCCTGTGCTGCGCGATGCAACGCTGTGGGCTGGCAAGCGCTTTGACCGGGATAATTACGATATCCATTGGCTCGACCGGGGGATCGTTTTCCTTGCCGGAACCGGTGGTGGTATCTACGACGTGCATCTGACCGATGACTGGCGCATCAATGCGTCCCTGATGAGCCGCTCCTTCGGCGACTTCGGTACTGAGGAAAACAAGGACATCAGGAGCTATGTCGCGACCCTCAATCAATTTTTCGATGAGGGTCGCTGGCAGATCATGCTCAATGGCATTTCCTCGGGCCAGAACGATGCCAGGCTGAACGAGAAGAGCAAACAGGCATTCGCCAGCGATACCCGGGTGAACGCGTCGGGATTCAGCCCTGCCGAAAGCGGTTCCCATGGCATGCTCGCCTACCATCAGCCAGACTTTTTCGGCCGTGAAGGCTACTTCAAAGCAGCGCTCCTGTATGGCAAGGGGTTGGGAGCGGAGGTCAACAGCATCGGAGCCGACGGCGACTTACTGGACGAGGCCCAGACATTGCGCCTGGCACTCTATGGTCATACTCGCCTGAATCAGGATTGGCGCATCGCACCAGCCATCATTGCCGAGCACAGCAAGGATCGCTATGTGCCCGGCGACGACTATCGCTATGTGACGCTCAACCTGCGATTGGCCAATGAACTGACCAGCAACTTCGAAATGCTTTATGAGCTGAGCTGGCAGACGATGGACCTGAATGCGCTTGGCTACAAGGGTCGACAAACAGCCAATGGTGACTACTGGAAACTCACGTTTGCACCAACGTTCAAGGCACAAACCGGTGATTTCTTCACTCGTCCTGAATTGCGCCTGTTCGCCACCTATATGAACTGGTCCAGGGACCTCGATCACTTCAGCGCAACAGACGATTTTGGTCAGAAGGGCTTCAAGTCTGGCGGGGTCTGGCAATTCGGAATGCAGATGGAGACCTGGTTCTAGGAGCCTTGGAAATTGACCGCCCCAAGGGGCAACAACAAAAAGTCGATCAGTTACGCAAAAGATCGGGCAATGGGGCGTCTGCCGGTCGCTTTAGCACCTACGCATACACCACGCAGCACACTCGAAAACCTGGGGAAATGACTATCGGACTCCCCCGGGAGTGGGGACCTGCACCCATTGAACAAAGGCTTTGCTGCCCCCCTTCAATAGCAAGACTTGAAGCCAACCAGCTGATTATTATAGATTTTTTATGATTTTCGTGCCTGGCTCGGCTTTTGCCTTTGTCCTTGATAATGCTGCAAAGAGGAGATGGCGGCTATCGCCATGCCCGCATGCAGCGAGGGGCGCACCATGAAATACGATGCATCGCAGCAATCATCGCCCAAACTCTTTCGGGATTCAGTCGTCGCGTCAGCGATGGTCATCACCTTCAGCCTGGTCGCTATCAGCGCTGCACCGCTCGATGATTTCGGTCCACCGCCACCGACCGATCCCTCGGCCTTCAGCAATCCTCCCGCCGACCCCAAGGCCGCGCTGGAAGCACTGGAAGACGCGCCACCCGCCAACCAGGGTGCACTCGCCCTGCCCAACGGCGTGTTTGGCGACAGAACCACCCCGCGCGCCGAAAACGTCCTTCCCCCGGACCTGCAGACGTCGTTCAATATTCCCACCAATGGCAAGCCAAGCCCGCTGTTCGGGGCCGAACCCTTCACTCAGCAAATGCTGCTGTTCGAAGAGCTCGGCTCGGAAAAGCTCGACCCGACGACCCCGCCGCAGACACTGACGTTCCCCGTTCCTACCCTGGGCCCGGAACCGCAGCAGGATCCAGACAGTGTCGCCCGCAGCGGCCCCTCGAGTGCGGCGCTCGAGGCCTTTCTGCGCCAACCTGGCTTGACCCCGTTCCCGTCGCAGTTTTCCAATGTACTGGACCGCAACCCCTGGAAGGCGCAAATCGAAGCCTTCCTCAACCGCAGCCCGGTAGACTCGCCGGCCGAGGGGCGGCCACCGGGAAAAGGTTGGTCGCACCAACGCTTCAATGAGTTTTTTCCCCAGGTCCAGTTCAAGACCGTGCAAGCAGGCGCCCGAACCAATCAGGGCTTGCGCGACAACAAACAGTTGCACGGCTACACCAAGGGCGAATTCGGTCCCGGTGGGCTCTACAACCAAACCTCCGACTTCCCCACGATAGTGGGCACGACCCGCGGTATCGAGGTGCGCTTTCACCCCAGATTGCCAGTGCAGAATCACAAGTCGCTGTGGACCTTCGATGGCACGCTGCCGCCCAAGTTGCTGATGATCCGCAATGGGCAAGCATTGCTGATGCGCCACTACGACGCCCTGCCGATCGATCCGGCGGCAAACGCGGGCTTTGGCCTGCACACCATTACTACCCACGAGCACAACGGCCACTCCCCGGCCGAGAGCGACGGCTTTGCCAATGCGTTCTTTTTCCCCGGGCAGTACTACGACTACCGTTGGGCACTGCAGCTGGCCGGTTACGACACGATCAATACTACGGCGCAAGACCCGAGGGCGGCGTTCCCCTGCTCACCCGGCGAAACGCTGTTCGTCAACGATGCCAGTCCCGGTCTCAAGACCTGTGAAAACGGCAGTATCAAACTGCGCGGCGACTGGCGCGAAACCATGAGCACCCACTGGTTCCACGACCATATGCTCGATTTCACCGCGCAAAATACCTACAAGGGCAATGGAGCGATGATGAACTACTACAGCGCGGTCGATCGCGGCAACGAGGCGTTCGAGGACGGCGTCAACCTGCGTTTTCCCAGTGGCTCGGCACTGCCCTGGGGCAACCGCGACTACGATGTCAATCTGCTGATCGCCGACAAGGCCTGGGACGAAACCGGCCAATTGTGGTTCAACCCGTTCAATACCGACGGTTTTCTGGGTGACCAAATGCTGGTCAACTGGCAGTACCAGCCCTTTCTCAAGGTACGGGCGCGCAGTTATCGCTTTCGCATACTCAACGCCTCGGTGTCGCGTTTCTTCAAGTTTGCCGTGGTGCGTGAGATCAACGGCAATGGCGGCGAGTTCCCCGGGCCGGTGGGCTCCGGAGTGTCCTTCGCCAGAGTGCCGTTCCACATGATTGCCAACGACGGCAACGTCATGGAGCATTCCGTGCCCTTCGACGGCACTCTGGACCTGAACGGCGATGGCGACCTGCAGGACAACAACGCCATCTTGCCGGTTCAGGGCATTGGCGAACGCTATGACATCATCGTCGACTTCGCCAAGAACGGAATCAAACCGGGAGACAAAATTTATTTCGTCAACCTGTTGGAGCACAAAGACGGCAAGCGGCCCGAGAAGAACGCAATCCCGCTGGCTGACGTGCTGTCCGAAAAATATAAAGCGGTGATCAAGCAAACCAGCAACGGGCCCAAATGGGACAACGGCGATCCCGCAGTCGTCAAATTCTTCCAGTTGCTCGTCCAGCCCTACGCCGGCCAGGACGTGAGCATGAACCCGGCGGACTTTGAACCGGCCAAGCCCGGCAAGCCGGCCGGGAGGAAAATGATCCCGTTGACCATCGACCGCGACAACCCGGCCGACCAGGCCAGACTCAACGCGGCGCGGCATCGCCTCTTTAGCTTCGGGCGGTCCTCTGGCACTGACTTGGCGCCCTGGACCATCAAGACCGACGGTGGCATGGGCTTTAACATGGACCCTCGCCGTATCAGCGCGGCCCCCCAATTGGCTCAAGGCCCGACGCCTGCCGGTTTCAGCGGCGATGGCACCCTCGAAGTGTGGAAGATCGAGAATGGCGGCAACGGCTGGAGCCACCCGGTGCATGTACATTTCGAAGAGGGGATCATTCTCAACCGCGATGGCAAGGAACCGCCGGAATGGGAGAAATGGGCACGCAAGGACATCTACCGCATCGGAGAAGGCGTCGACAGCTCCGTTAATCTCCAGGTGGCGCTGCACTTCCGCGAGTTCGCCGGCACCTACATGGAGCACTGCCACAACACCCAGCACGAGGACACCTCCATGTTGCTGCGTTGGGATGTCGAATTTCCTGGTCAGTTCCAGTTGATGCCAACGCCCTTGCCAAGCTGGGACGGCGTACGCTTCGTGAACTCCGTAGCGCTGCCCACCTTCCGCACTGGCCTTGTTGAGGATAAAAGTAACGGTGGCCCAAACACGAAATTGCGCCAATAGCAACACGCGATCCTGGCACCCCCACCCAGGCGCGTTATAGTTGAGTTGATTCCATTCAACTGGAGGGGGTATGCGCCAGATCGTCAACAAAGAGCCATGGTGGGCTGCGCCTCCGAAACCTGGTCAGGATGAGTCTGAGCTGGAGTGGGGATGGCTGGTCACGTACAGCGAGGGCGAGCCGCGGTTTGAGTTCGTGAAAGAGCGGCCTTCGGATAACGAGATCCGTAACCGCAAGAGCTGCCGTATCACGTCTGCGCCGGAATGATCCCCGCCCTCCTTCGCCTCGATCTCGCCCCCACATTGAGCGTGGGAGCAAGATCGCGCTGCGAACCCTACGCGTTAACGATCATCTCGAAGCCGCCGAAGATCATTCGTTGACCATCAAAGGGCATCGGGTTGAGGTCCGGGTTGGTTTGGGCATCGGCCATGAACTTCTCCATTCCGGCGTCACGTGTTTGGCGGTTGGGCCAGATGATCCAGGAGAAGACCACTGTCTCGCCCTCCTTGAGTTTCACCGCCATCGGGAAAGAGGTCACCTTGCCGTCGGGCACATCGTCCCCCCAGCACTCGACGACGCTCAACGCGCCGTTCTTTTTGAAAATGGCCGCGGCGGATTCGGCATGCCGCTTGAACTGTTCGCGGTTGGCGGTGGGCACTGCGGCGATAAAGCCATCAACATAGGACATGATCAATCTCCTGCCTGGGTGGTGTGAATGGGCGCAATCTACCTTGGGCGGATCGCGCCATCGGTTACGGGTCGATCTGCTGGATAGTCGATCCGCTGGGGGCCAAATCGACAGGGCTGCCACGAAGACCCGATAGAACCGACCGACGGCAGGTGTAATGACTGAACGCTTTACGCCCCCGAGTATGTAAAAACACCGCTTTTGGCATCTGCCGCCAGTTCGTTGTGCTGTGCCAGCAGCCGGTATCCGGGTTGACTTTTAACGGGGCACACCTAAGATTTACATATAGTTACACCTGAGGCCGTATTACTTTGGACAGCTATTGTAGTCAATCGGAGAAATTCTCCGTACAAGCTTGGCACGACCTCCGCTAGATTCCCTTAGCCAACGTTCTGTCAAGTGCAGGACGTTGCGCGCATCAGTATCAAACTCCTTCGCGTAACCAAAACTTGAAACCCGGGCAAGCAGATTTTTCTGTGCGCTCCGTGATTGTCGCGTGCGTCTTGCGTTCGCTGCGGTCGCAGGTTTCTGCACCCATCGTTTGCCTGCCTGTGTGCAGCAGCGGTGGTTTTAACGTGATCATACCGCCAGGTATGGAAAGGAGGACGTCATGCCACCTGAAAGCAATCAAAGTCCGGCTCAATATTTGAAGCTGCGCCGCCGCCCAAAGCATGAAGGAGAGACCGTTTATGGACCCCAGTAAAAGTAGTCCGGTCACTCTGACTGAAATGGCGGCGTCTAGCGGGTAGTAGCACAACCTTCACTGGCTGATCTCCCCCACCTTTCGCGCAATTCTCTCCGAGTGACCTCTTCGCGCCCCTGACCTCTGCGGGTACGCACCTATCCGGCGGGAGTCGAAAGCGGCATCGAGCGTTACGCTTTTGGAGAGATTTCGCTATGTCCAACCTGAAGATTGAAACTGCCGTTCTTGACAGTGCCCACGTCGGAGACATCCGCGGAGCACTCGGCACCATCCGTTATGACGACATCGCCCCTCGCAATGGTTGGTGGCATCGCTTCAAAACGCTTCTGGCCATCCTGGGCCCCGGGTTGATCGTGATGGTGGGTGACAATGACGCCGGTGCGTTCAGCACTTATGGCCAGGCCGGCCAGAACTACGGGACCATGCTGCTGTGGACAATGGCGCTGTTGGTCCCAGTGCTGTACGTAAACCAGGAAATGGTGCTGCGTCTGGGCGTCGTGACCGGTGTCGGCCACGCCCGGCTGATCATAGAACGCTTCGGCAAATTCTGGGGTGCGTTCAGTGCGATCGATCTGTTCATCCTCAACGCGCTGACCATTGTCACGGAGTTCATCGGCATCAGCCTCGGGATGGGCTTCCTCGGTGTGCCCAAGGTAGCCGGGGTGTGCCTGGCAGCGGTGTTCATCATGCTCGCAGCCTGTACCGGCGACTTCCGGCGCTTCGAACGCTTTTCGTTGATATTGGTGGTTGGCAGCCTGCTCCTGGTACCGATCTTCGTGATGATCCATCCACCAATGGCGCAAGTGGCTCACGATTTTTTTATCCCGCTACTGCCTGCTGAAGGCAAGCTGTCAGAAGTGTTTCTGCTGATCATCGGCATCGTTGGCACCACTGTGGCGCCCTGGCAGCTGTTCTTCCAGCAAAGCTACGTGATCGACAAACGCATCACCCCGCGTTTCATCAAGTACGAACGCGCTGATCTATGGCTGGGCATTGCGCTGGTGGTGATAGGTGCGGTGGCAATGATCGCCTTCACTGCGCAAATTTTTGCCGGTCACCCAGAGTTCGGCCAGTTCACCGATGCGGGCGCCATCGCAACGGGCATCGCCAAATACCACGGGCGCCTGCCAGGGATACTGTTTGCGATCGCACTGATCGACGCCAGCATCATCGGTGCAATGGCGGTGTCACTGTCGACCGCCTACGCGCTGGGCGATGTACTGAACCTGAAACACTCGCTGCACCGTAAACCAGGCGATGCAAAGGGTTTTTACATGATGTTCTGCGGCCTGATTACGCTGGCTGCGGCGCTGGTGTTGATTCCAGGTGTGCCGCTCGGCCTGCTGACCAACGCGGTACAGACGCTGGCTGGGGTACTGCTGCCCAGTGCCACCGTGTTCCTGTTGCTGCTGTGCAACGACAAGGAAGTGCTGGGCCCCTGGGCAAACAATCGCTTCACCAACGTAATGACTGCCGTCATTGTCGCGGTGCTGGTGCTGCTGTCGGTCGTATTGACTGCTTCGGTGGCTTTCCCGGACATGTCCGGTGAAACCATCGCTGACATCCTCATTGGCGGTGGTTTGCTGGGGCTCATCATCGCCATTGCGGTGAATGTGTTGCACGCCCGCAAAGAAGTCGACAAAGAGGCGCTGCCCGACAGCACCGTCACGTTCACCCAACAAATGATGCACGCATGGCGGATGCCACCACTCGCACAACTGAAGCCGGTGGTACTGTCGCAACGCAACCGCCTCTGGATGGGGGTGTTGCGCGGCTACCTGATGGTGGCAATGGGCATGGTGATTTACAAAGTCATTCAGCTGGCGCTCGCTTGAATGTAAACCTCGGCAAAACCCCAACATAGTGTCCACCTCAATGGACACTATGTTGGCTATCTATAGCGTGGCCTGCACATAAACCAGATAACGCCCTGCCTACCGGTTCTCTACGTAGCGTTACGAAATGTCAGGTTGCAATTCGAAAGGTCCGGCAGGCTGGCTCGATAGAAAACAGACGTGGTTACAAGGGTAGCCTTGTATGAAATGGACTCAGAATGATCGAAGCAGTCAAGCAAGTCAGTGAAGCGCTGGATCAGCAGATGGAACTCAATTTTTTCATGGCTAGCCAGCTCATTCAGCTTTGTCCTCCCAGCGAGCAGAAACGCCTGAAGAAGGAGCTCCATTCCCGGCTGAGCGCCCTCAGGGAGCGCACTCTGTTGGCCACCAGCGCTATTGAAGAGTTGGTGGACAAGGGGACGCCAGCAAGGTCGAGCATGTTCTCATCCGTCAGGAAATGGCTGTTTTGATCCCAAGGGCGGTTGGAGGCAACCGCGCAGCATTCAGTTGCTGGTGCGTGGTGCCTTGAAACACACGAATGCTCATTCGTTTTCCACATCTGGAAGTCTGTTTACACAGGAACCCGCCCCTCGTGCAGATACAGCGCGATATTGCGCATCCCGCGCTGAACGTACTCTTCTTTTTCCCCTACCGGCGCGACGTAGTGAAGTGCGCTCTCTGCCGCTTCGACGCCTTCCAGACGGGCAATGATCCAGGCCGCCAGATAAGGCGAGGCGAGGCATCCGCCGGCTGTGGCGATATTGCCTTTGGCGAAGAACGCCTGGTTAAGGACATCGATGCCAGCCGCCTGAACCCACGGTTTCGTCGTCAAGTCCGTGCATGCCGGTACACCCTCCAGCAAGCCAAGCTTTGCTAACACCAATGTGCCCGAGCATTGCGCACCCAGGAGCTGCCTCGAGGGATCAAGCTGCAACTGCGCCATAAGGGCGGTGTCAGCGACGACTTCGCGAGTCTGCATGCCGCTCCCGACAAGGACCGCATCGGCTTCGCTGGCCTCGCGCAGCGTTGCCTGGGATTCGATCACGAGCCCATTCATCGAGCGAACACGGGGCGTTGGACTGGCAATCGATACCCGCCATCCCGGCTTCTTGACACGGTTAAGAACGCCAAGCGCGATGAGGGAGTCGAGTTCGTTGAAACCTTCGAAGGTCACGATAGCGATATGCATGGCTTGGTCTTCCCGCAAATGTGGCTTGGCATCCGCCTGAAGGAGGCGGTTGTGCAGATGCAGGCTATGGCGAACAATTAGCACAATCAAATAATTGTAATGGATACATCTCCATGGCTCGTTCCCGCTATAAATCGTTGGTGGACGCGTTCGCCGCCGACATTCGCGCAGGACGTCTATCACCTGGCACGCGTCTGCCTACGCACCGAGAGCTTGCGACAAACGAAGGTCTGGCATTGGCCACCGCTACACGTGTCTACGCGGAGCTTGAGGCAATGGGTTTGGTCAGCGGCGAAACCGGCAGAGGTACTTTTGTCCGGGAGACCTCATTACCACCAGGGTTAGGCATCGACCAGCATGCCGTCGCTTCGGGAATTCTGGACCTTAACTTCAACTATCCCTCTCTACCGGGCCAGGCAGAACTGCTGCGTGGCGCCTTGCGCCAACTGGCGTCTTCGGGCGATCTGGAAGCCTTGCTCCGTTATCAACCCCATGGGGGACGCCAGCATGAGCGCGCGTCAGTCGCCCGGCATCTGCAAGGCAGAGGTTTGAACATCGGCGAGGAACACGTACTGATCGTCAGCGGGGCCCAACACGGGTTGGCGGCGACAGTCATGGGGCTGCTTCGCCCGGGTGATATCGTCGCGACGGACGCCTTGACCTATCCCGGTTTCAAAGTCCTTGCCGAGACCCAGCGCCTGGAATTGGCTCCCATCCCTGCTGCGGGCCACGAACCTGATCTGGATGCCTTGGCTCGGCTGTGCAAGAGCAGAAGGGTACGCGCCGTGTACAGCATGCCCACCCTGCACAATCCACTGGGATGGGTAGCCAGCGAGCATTGGCGGCAACGCCTGGTGACCATCGCCCGCGAGCACGACTTGCTTATCATTGAGGACGCCGCCTATGCGTTCCTCGCCGAGGACGCACCTGCACCCTTGGCCGCGCTTGCGCCGGAAAGAACCGTGTACGTGTCGGGCTTGTCCAAAAGTGTCGCCACCGGGCTGCGCGTCGGATTTGTCGCGGCACCCTCGCGCTGGATACCCGCTATCGAGAGAACCATCAGAGTTACCATCTGGAACACGCCTGGCGTGATGACTTCAATCGCTTGTAACTGGCTCGACGATGGTACTGTCAGTCGCCTGGAAGGCGAAAAGCGCCAGGATGCTGCGAATCGACAGTCCATGGCCAAAGCCACGTTGGCCGACCTGAAGTACATAGGCCACCCCTCCTCCTATTTTCTCTGGCTTCCTTTAGGTGAAGAGGTTCGAGCTGACCAGGTAGCGATGGCGCTAATGCACGAGCACGTTTCGGTTTCGACTGCGGAGCCCTTTTCGACTTCTGCCCATATTCCTCACGCAATCAGGCTCGCGCTCGGATCTCTAGAGCTGGATGCCCTTCAAGTAGCACTCAAAACGGTGAAGCGAGTTGTTGATGCTTACTCTTATTGACCTGGCTGAGAATCGCTATCGGCCATGCGCTCCCTTCACCTTCGTCAGGCCGCTTTCGACCGATGGGCGCTTTCGGGGAGCAGATAGCGTATTGGCATAAATCGCCCAAGCCTCGACCTCTGCGCCGGGATGCGGTACCGACAGGGAACTCCTGGTGGGTACCATGCATCATAAAGTATGTGGTAGGTCATTCAGGATTCATGCTTTCGGAGGACACATTATGCGCCGCATATTCCTCATACCCTTGCTAACGCTTTGTCTGCCCGTTGGTTCGGCCATGGCCCACAGACACCATGTGGATGCGGACGAAATTGCCACTTCGGCAGGGCTTTCCGTGTCGCTGTACTCGACGTTGAAAGACGACAAGATCGTGGTTCCCGCCCGCGATGACCTCTCCAGCTTCGTCGCGAGTGGAGGCGCCATTCGCGGCGCCTATCTGGAGTCGGTGTTGATGCAGATTCGACACGATCATCCAGGCCTCAAGGCAAGCGACGAAGAACTGGCCCAAGCGCTCCTCATTCAAGATGAGCGAGCTGCCGGTCATTAGTGGCATACGTACATCGCATCGAGCTGCAATGTCTGCGCGAGGAAGCCGCACGGCCGGTGGCCACCTGCACACCGTTCTTGCCGATGAGCAGGACTGAGGGTGCAGCCCTGACCGATGCCGATGAGCATCACATGAGATCAATTCATAAGTAACCCAAGACCCAGGCTTGATCAGCGGGCCAGGCCAGGGCTACGTTGCATCACGTCCTGACGAGCATGGCTTTTCGTAGGAGCCGAGCTCGCTCGCGATGGCAATCTCAAGGGCCCCATCGCCGGCAAGCCGTGCTCCTACAGACAGGCTATGCGTCAATCCTGGGCTACGTTGCATCACGTCCTGACGAGCATGGCTTTTCGTAGGAGCCGAGCTTGCTCGCGATGGCAATCTCAAAGGCCCCATCGCCGGCAAGCCGTGCTCCTACGGACAGGCTATCCTGCGCTGCTGCGCACAAACCTCCCGAATGCATCCGCGCAACCAGCGATGCGCTGGATCGGCATCCAGCCGTGGATGCCAGAGCAATGAGACGGTGAACGTCGGCAAGGAAAACGGAAGAGAAAAACTGTGCATTCCGACCCGCAGATTTGCGGTATGTCGTTCGGGAACACTGGCGATCAGGTCGGTGGCCCGGGCGAGCGCCAGTGCAGACGAAAAGCCACCGACGATCGTGACGATCTCCCTTTGCAGCCCCAATGGAGTCAAGGCTTCATCGATATCAATCGGTCCCCTGTCCAGACCCCGTCGCGAGACGCAGATGTGCCCACCGGCCGCATAACGGGAGGGAGTGATCTCGCCCTGGCTCAGCGAGTGCCCCATTCGCACGACGCCAATGAAACGGTCTCGGAACAATGCCTGGGTAAACATCTGCGCAGGAGTCGTCTTCCCCACAACGCCGGTTTCCAGATCGACGGCCCCGTCGCGAAGTGGCGCGCTGTCTTTGTTTGGCTTCTGCACGAAGCACAGCCGCACGCCGGGCGCTTGCTCGCCGACGCGCGCAATGAGGTCCGGTCCGAAGTTCTCCACAAAGCCGTCACTGGTGCGCAGCGTGAACGTTCGGACCAGCTGTTTGAGGTTGAGCATCTGCGCAGGGCGTAGAACCGCTTCTGCGTCCTGCACCAGCTGACTGACCCGCTCGCGCAGTTCGAGCGCTCGGGGTGTGGGAACCAGACCGCGTCCGGCCCTGACCAATAGCGGATCGCCCGTTGTTTCACGCAATCGCGCCAGTGCCCGACTCATCGCCGACGGGCTGAGCCGCAACCGCTGCGCTGCGCGCGCAACGCTGCCTTCTGCGAGCAGCACATCAAGGGTGACAAGCAAGTTGAGATCAGGTGTCGACATGCATCGACCATAGCACGGCGTGATTGTGATATGGCGTTAAACGCATGAATAAAGTGCAAATGGTGCGCCTTCCGCCATATCAGGCAAAGGATTACGCTTCTGACAGCTCCGTTTCGGGAGTTGCCAGAAAAAGGAGTTCATGTTGAAGCCAATCATTGCAAACCGAGATGAGACAGTCGCTGGAAGTGTGCAACGGACACCTTCGGTTCGGTGGGCGCTTGCCAGCCTGTCGCTATCGATGTTGCTGTCCTCGCTCGGCACCAGCATCGCCAATGTGGGCTTGCCGACGTTGGCTCAGGCGTTCAACGCCTCCTTTCAGGAGGTCCAGTGGATCGTCCTCGCTTATCTGCTCGCCATCACTACCTCGATCGTCAGCGTCGGACGGCTCGGTGACATCATCGGCCGCCGCCGGCTGCTACTGGCCGGCATCTTTGTGTTCACGGTGGCCTCGGCCCTGTGTGGCTTTGCGCCCATGCTCTGGCTGCTGATTGCCGCCCGGGCGGCACAGGGCCTCGGAGCAGCCATCATGATGGCCCTGACCATGGCGTTTATCGGTGAGACGGTTGCGAAGGCAAAGACCGGTAGCGCCATGGGGCTACTGGGGACTATGTCGGCAATTGGCACCGCTCTCGGCCCGTCGCTTGGCGGCGTTCTGATCGCCGGACTCGACTGGCGGGCCCTCTTCCTCATCAACGTACCGCTGGGCATCCTGACTTTTGTTCTCGCGCATCGCTCCCTGCCTGCCGATCGCCAGAGACCAAGGACCGATCGTGCCGATTTTGACCCTGTAGGCACCCTGCTGCTGGCGCTGACGCTCGCGGCCTATGCACTCGCCATGACCATGGGGCGCGGCAGTTTCGGTGCGCTCAACATCGCTCTGCTGCTGGCTGCTGTCTTCGGAGCCGGCCTCTTCGTGTTCGCCGAGGCGAGAGTCGCATCCCCCTTGATCCGATTGGCGATGATCCGCGATCCCGTGCTGAGCGCGAGCCTGGCGATGAGCGCGCTCGTCTCGACGGTGATGATGGCGACGCTGGTGGTCGGGCCGTTCTACCTCTCTCGTGCACTCGGGCTCAACCTGGCTCTGGTTGGCGTCGTTATGTCGATTGGCCCAATCATCTCCGCACTGAGCGGTGTCCCGGCTGGTCGTATTGTCGACCGTTTGGGCGCGCCAAACACAGTCATCGCTGGACTCATCGCAATGGCGGCCGGCTCATTGGCTCTATCCGTGCTTGCGGCGATGTTCGGCATTGCCGGCTACATTGCTGCCATCGTCGTCTTGACCCCCGGTTATCAGCTATTCCAGGCCGCTAACAACACTGCCGTGATGATGGATGTCCACCCGGACCAGCGTGGCGTCATTTCCGGCATGCTCAGCCTGTCGCGCAATCTTGGACTGATCACCGGTGCATCCGTTATAGGTGCGGTGTTCGTGTTCGCATCGGCGACGACCGACTTCACGACGGCATCCCCCGAGGCCGTTGCCTCCGGTATGCAGATCACCTTCGCAGTCGCGCTTGCGCTGATCGCCGCTGCGCTCGCCATCGCGGCTGGAAGTCGCGCGCTGGTGGCACGCCCATCGCTCCCTGAAGACGTCTCATGACGCAGAAAACAAAAGGCGACACGTATATTTTCCCCCAACCGGTCTTTGTCAAGAGCACACGCTCCTATCGTGCTGTACCGCCATGAGGCTTATAGAAAAGAAACTTTCCGGTCTCGGTGGCCTTGATGTATTCCTTGGCCCTGGAGAAAGACGATTACAAAGCAGGTTGCCATGCATGGGAGGCGCATGGTCGAACCTGCTGACTGAGCCTGTTGGTTTTACACACTATAGTCATCAAATCATTCCATCAGACTGACAGCACATTGCACTTACGCTGTTCGCTAAACATGGCGCTGTGTGAAATGAAATCGCGCATCATGGGCGCAGTCAGCTCAAGGGAGACTTACATGCACGTCCTGTCATCCGTTATGCATCTTGCCGCGTTGTCTCTGGGACTGGTGTTCGCCGCCACGGCGGTGGCGAGCGAAGAGACTCAGCTGGTCGAGTCGATCAACGCCTATCGCAGCCAGGTGCAGCGCTGTGGGGGCCAGGCGTCTTCGGAGCTGCCACCGCTAGCGGCCGATCCGCGTCTGGTCCTGTCCGCCAGTAGTATCGGGAACCTGCAGCAGGCGCTGGCGAATGCGGCTTATCCGATGGTCAGCGTGCAGGCGATCAGCTTGTCCGGGCCGCGTGATGCGCAGTCGGCCATGAAGGCGGTGCAGGAAAGCTTCTGCCAGGTTGTGCTGAACCCGCAATTCATCGATATCGGCGTGAGCCGCGAGGGAGGTCAGTGGCGCATCGTGCTGGCGCGTCCGCTGTTGGCCGCACGCTTGGGCGACTGGCAAGCGGAGGGACAGAAGCTACTCGCAATGATCAACACCGCCCGCACGCAGCCGCGCCATTGCGGCGCCCAATCCTTTGCCGCCACGACGCCGCTGGCCTGGAACGCCATGCTGGCGACAGCGGCCCAGACCCATACCCGGGCCATGGCCAATAACAACTTCTTCGACCACAAAGACCGCGATGGCCACACGCCAGGTGACCGGGCTGAACTGGCGGGCTACCTCGGTCGGCAGATCGGCGAGAACATCGCCGCCGGGCAGGACACCGTGCGCAGGGTGGTAGATGGCTGGCTGGCCAGCCCCGGTCACTGCGCCAACCTGATGAACCCGGAGTTTCGCGAGCTGGGTGCCGCCTATGCGGTTGATCCGAAGAGTGATGCGGGGATCTACTGGACGGCAATGTTCGGTACGCAGTGAGTGCCTGAACGCAGCACGTTTGAGTCTGGCCCGCAGAAGGCGCAGCGTACACAGCTGCCCTCACAAGGTGAGGGCAATCGCTAATCTGCAGCCTGGGTCAGAAGCACAAGCGCAAGTGAGTGCGGCTATTGTCCCTCCACTCAAGCGGCCGACCTGGCTGTTATCTAATGGGCCCTCGACTCGTATTACTCGGGGACAGCCTTGCCTGCGCTCCCGATCACATCGTCCGCCCAGCTCATGGCCGCCACGACGGTCGGGAAACCGATCGTGCTCGTCAGTGAGATCAGTGTGTGATGGATCTGCTCAGTCGTAGCGCCGGCTTCCAGTGCCCGCCTGACATGACTGTGCACTGCGCCCTCAGAGCGGATGGCCGCCGCGGCACTGAGCTGGATCAACTGGACGACCGTCTCGTCCAGCGGGCCGGCATGCCGCACAGCGGCACCCAAGGCCTGCACAGCGCCAAAGTAATCCGGGTACTGCTGTTTGAGACGTTGGTAGGTGTTGTGCTCTCTCTTGCGTTCCATCTTTATCTCCTCGCGTTGGAGGTGCGACGGGGATTGCCTCATTGAATCAGTATGGCGGAAGGCAGCGGGAGTCGAACCTGCCCGGGAACGGCTGCCGTCCCCAACCGGGTTTGAAGCCCGGCCGCGCCACCGGGCGCGATTGCCTTCCTGGAAATCAGCCCTCGGTTCTTTGCGCCAATGCATTGTCCGGGCGAATGTGGCGCTGGTCGCCGAGCCGTCGGGTCAAGCCTATACGGTCGAAGAACTCGAGAATCTGGATACTGCGCTTGCGGCCGATACCTGCGGTATCGCGAAACGCCGCAGCCTGAATCGCCGGGTTATCGGCGGCCAGTTTCAAGAGCATAGCCGCCAATCGGCGCACCGTAGCATCAGCGTAAAACAGGTCACGCACGACCTGGTGCACCTGCCCTGATCTCGCCATCTTGCGCAACAGCAAACGTACGGCCGCTTCGTCACGGCCGATGGCGCTGGCCAGGTCGCGTACCCAGGGTGGATCGAAGCCAGCCTGTTCCACCAGCGGCTGCAACTTTTGCCACATGGCCTCGTCTTCTTCGCTCAGGCGCACCTGGTGTTCGGGTAAGTGCAGCCATGGCCCGCTGGCTGCAATGGCGCCGCTGGCCAGCAGTTCGTCGAGCAGGCTGATGAATGTCGGTCGGTCCAGCGGCGTGGCCACGAACCGGCGCAAGCGATCCCGGTCCGGTCCCAGTTGGTCCGGTTCAAGTTGATGAAAGCGCGCCAGTTGCTCCAGCAGCGGAGCTTTCAGGGCCTGCCAACGGACAGTACTGAACAACAACGGGCCTTGGCGCGTGGCAATGACGCAGACATCCGCGGGCAACTGCCAGGTGCTGCGCAGGCGATTGAACTGCCGCTCCAGGCGCTGCGGGTCAAGCCCTGTGTCACTGTTGGCCAGCAGCGCAGGCAATACCTGCTCCAGACTCTCGGTTGCGGCCAGGGCCTGTAGCTGCGCCAACCGTGCCGGACCGCGGCGTTGGCGGGCCGGTGCGAACGGGTCAAGCACGCGGCCGCCGCCGAGGGTACGCCGGGCACTCTGGTCGCGCAGGACCAGGCGGTCGCCATGCACTGCCTGCAGCGGCGCGTTCACCAACAGTTGCGCGAACATCCGCGCACCCGGTGCCAAGCGGGTGCCCTCGAGCAGGGCGACCCGGGCGGTGACGTCCTGAGTGCCCAGATGCACGTGTACCGGGCTGAAATGTTCGAAGGCGCGTGGTTCGCTGCCCAGCAACTGCATCTCGATGTCCAGGCGTTGAGTGGGTGCATGCAGCCACTCGGCCAGCAACCAGTCGCCACGGTGGATCTGCTCCAGGGCCAGGCGTTCGGCGCTCAGGTTCAACGCCACCCGCTGCCCGGCCCAGGCCTGGACGGTGGCCTGGTTTTGCGCATGCAAGCCACGCACCCGCACAGGCTTGCCGGCCTGGCCCAGCAGCAGCGTGTCGCCCACCCGCACTTGCCCGGCGAGGGCGGTGCCGGTCACCACAATACCGGCCCCGGCTACGCTGAAGGCGCGGTCGATGGCCAGGCGGAAACCGCCGCAGGCACTACGCTGCCGGACCTCGCGCTGGGCGGCCAGCAACGCCTGACGCAGGGCCTCGATGCCCTCCCCGGTCAGGCTCGACACCACGAACTGCGGAGCGCCGCAATAAGGCCCGGGCGCCAGCAATGCCGCAACCTGGGCTTGTACCGCCTGCACCCGGGCCGGCTCGACCCGGTCGCATTTGCTGATCGCCACCAGCGCCTTGGGGATGCCCAACAGCTCGACAATCGCCAGATGCTCGCAGGTCTGGGGCATCACCCCGTCATCGGCAGCCACCACCAGCAGCACCAGGTCGATGCCCTGGGCGCCAGCGAGCATGTTGTGGATGAAGCGCTCATGGCCGGGTACGTCGATAAAGCCGGTCAGGCTCGCCCCCGGTTCCAGCGCGGCATAGAGATAGCCCAGATCGATGGTGATGCCGCGCTCGCGCTCTTCCCGGCGGCGGTCGCCGGCCTGGCCGGTCAGGGCCTTGAGCAAGGCGGTCTTGCCGTGGTCGATGTGTCCTGCGGTGCCGACGATCACTTTGCCTCGCCCTCCCCTTGTAGCTGGTCCAGTTGGGCGAGCCAGGCCGCCTCGTCGTCCAGTTGGCGCAGGTCCAGCCACAGGGCATCGTCGTCGATGCGGCCGAGCACCGGAATGGGCAAGGCCCGCAAGGCCACCTCCAGGCCATGCAGCTGATGTCCGCGCAGCCGTTTGGGCACATTCGGGCGCAGGCACAGGGCGGCGCTTGGCAACCGTGCCACCGGTTGGCTGCCGCTACCGATCATGCCCAGCGCCGGCAGAGCGGCCACCCCCCAGCCGTCGCCCAGCACGCGTGCCAACAGCGGGCGCAGGCGTTCGGCCTGGGCGAGGATATCGGCTTGCGGGCGGGTCAGCAGGCGCAGGCTGGGCAAGCGTTCGGCCAGTCGGTCGGGGTCGCGGTACAGACCCAACACCGCTTCGAGGGCCGCCAGGGTCAGTTTGTCGACCCGCAAGGCACGCTTGAGCGGGTTTTTCTTGATCCGCGCGATCAGGTCCTTGCGGCCTACGATCAACCCGGCCTGGGGACCACCCAGCAACTTGTCACCGCTGAAGGTGACGATATCGGCCCCATCGACCAAGGCTTGGCGCACCGTGGGTTCGGCGGGCAAGCCCCAGCGGGTCAGGTCCAACAGGCTACCGCTGCCCAGGTCTTCGAGCAGTGGCAGGCCATGCCGGTGAGCCAGTTGTGCCAGTTCGGCGGTCGGCACCTGGGCGGTGAAGCCCTGGATGCTGTAATTGCTGGTGTGCACGCGCATCAACAGACCGCTGCGCGGGCCGATGGCAGCCTCATAGTCGTGGGCATGGGTGCGGTTGGTGGTGCCGACTTCATGCAGCCTGACCCCGGCCCGGGCCATGATGTCGGGAATGCGAAATGCGCCGCCGATTTCGATCAGTTCGCCGCGGGAGATGATGCCCTCTTTGCGCGCGCTCAGGCTGTTGAGCGCCAGCAACACGGCAGCGGCGTTGTTGTTAACCACCGTCACCGCCTCGGCGCCGGTCAGCTCTCGGAGCAGACTTTCGATCAAGTCGTCGCGGTCGCCGCGCTTGCCGCTTTGCAGGTCCAACTCCAGATTGAGCGGATAGCGGGCAGCCAGTTGCACGGCCTCGATGGCTTCCTGCGGCAATAGCGCCCGCCCCAGGTTGGTGTGCAGCACCGTGCCGGTGAGGTTGAACACCCGCCGCACCCGGCTGCTGTGTTGGGTTGCCAGGCGCTCGCCTGCCCTGCCCGCTAATACCTGGTCGGTGAATTCAACGGCGTCGAGTTGGCCAAGCCGGACCGGTTCACGCACGTCATCGAGCAATTGCCGCAGAGTGGCGAGCAAGGCGTCGCGGCCATAACGTTCGGCCAGTGGCTGGCAGGCAGGGCTGCGCAGCAGGCTGTCGATGGAGGGCAGATGCAATGGGGGCTTGGCAGACAACATAGCAATTCCCACAGTCTGTACAGGCCTTGAGTGTAGATGCCGTCTTGCTCCTCGTAAGGCAAGCGCTAACGTTGAGTCAAATGGTGGCTGTGATCAATCGCCGCCAGGCGCCAGCATCAGGTTCGGCGCCAGGCGTTGGTAACCTTCCAGGTCCAGGCGCATGTCCAGCGCCAGACTGCTCAGGTCCGCCGAGAGGGCTTCGGCGTCGGCGTCATTTTCCAGGTAGAGCAGTTTCAGGTAGCTGTTGCAGCCGGGACAGATTTCAGCCCGCAGTGGCGCCTGGCTGGCCGTGTGGCGGTCATCATCGAGGCTGACGTATTTGAGCCCCTTGCTCTGTTCGCAGTAAACGCACTTGACCCGCACCACATGCCATTCGCAGGCGCACAGCGAACACACCAGGTAGCGCAGCCCGTTGTACTTGCCCCGCTGGTGGATCACCCCGGCCATGGCCGGCGAGCCGCAGGCCGGGCATTGGCCCAGGCTGGCGCAAGGCTTCAGCTCGCCAGCCTGCATGCTTAGCAGCCAGTGGCTCCAGGCCGCCTGCAAGGCAGCGCCGAGAAACGGCACCAGCGCCGCCGGCAGCCCTGCATATTGGCCGCTGAGCAAGGCAATCGCCCAGACTTTGCGTTGCGAGACACGGGCGCTGCGCAAGGTCGCCACGGCCTGTTGCACCGTGGGCTGCGGCGGTGCCTGGTAACGCCGCAGCAAGGTATCCAGGTACGCCAGCCAGCCGTCCTCGCGCACCAGACTGTCGGCGGCCAGCGGCGGCATGCCATGTTGCTGGCACACCATCAGGCGCTCAGGGTCCAGTGCCGTCGACACCGGCGGCTCGTCCAACAGGCCCTGCTGAAGGTGGCACAGACCGGCGACCAGCCGCAGGTAGTCGGCCAGTGGATGCCCGTTGGCCAATTGTTCCAGGCGCACAGCACGCAAAGTGAACAGGTTGTGCGGTGGCAGGCGCAGGAACGGCGGCGTGCTCGCCGACGCTTCGATCTGTCCGGGCTCCAGTATCAGGCTCAAGGCGTCATCCCTTTTTGGTTATCTGGCTGTCCGGCGTCTCGTCGCGGGTCACCTCACGGTACCAGAGCTCATGGTGTTTCTTCGCCCAGGCGCGGCTGACCCAGCCATGCACCATCGCGCTGACCGAGCCTTTGATCCAGATGGCGGCGTAAATATGCGCGATGATGCTCAGCACCAGCACGAACGCCGCCAGGGCATGCAGCAGGGCTGCCAGGCGAATGGAGGTGATACCGAAGTACTGGCTGAAATAGGCCCGCCAGATCACCAGCCCGCTAAACAGTAGCACCAGCATGCAAGCCAGCAGGACCCAGAACAGTAGCTTCTGACCGGGATTGTATTTGCCAATCGGCGGTACGCCCTGCTCTTCGTTACGCATCACCCGGTCAATCCGTTTGAGCCACAGGCGGTCGTTGGCGATAAAAATATTAGCCCGCCAGAAGCGAATCACCAGCCCCAGGAAAAACACGAACATCAGCACGCCCATGAACGGGTGCAGGATGCGCGTCCAGGGGCCCCCACCGAACAGTTGGCTGAGCCAGAACAGCGCTGGATGGAACAGTGCCAACCCCGACAGGGCCGCCATGACGAACAGTATCGCCACCAGCCAGTGGTTGGTGCGTTCGTTGGCGTTATAGCGCAGGATCGTTTTGTCTTTCATGGTCGTCTGCCGTCCTGCGGTCCAGGTTTGTTCGGGTCATAGACATGCACGGCCGGGTCGACCTCGTGCACGCTGTCGTCCTTGCCGGCCGGGTGCTCGTCTTCCTCGACCCGCTGCGGGCCGATGCGTACGTAATGGAAGAATCCGGCCAGCACCGCGGCCCCCATGGCCAGTAACGCCAATGGCTTGCTCACGCCCTTCCACAGTCCTACCAACGGGCTGATGACCGGCTGATTCGGCAGGCCGGCGTACAGCGATGGCTGGTCGGCGTGGTGCAGCACGTACATCACGTGGGTGCCACCCACTCCCGCCGGATCGTACAGACCCGCGTTGTCGAAGCCTCGTGACTTGAGGTCAACGATGCGCTCGGCGGCATGCTCTTTCATGTCCTCCTTGCTGCCGAACACGATGGCGCCGGTCGGGCAGGTCTTGACGCAGGCTGGCTCCAGACCGACTGCCACCCGGTCCGAGCACAGCGTGCACTTGTAGGCCTTGTGGTCCTTCTGCGAAATACGCGGAATGTCGAACGGACAGCCGGTGATGCAATAGCCGCAACCAATGCAATGGTCCTGGTCGAAGTCGACAATGCCGTTGGCGTGCTTGATGATCGCCCCCGGGCTGGGGCAAGCCGCCAGGCAGCCAGGTTCGGCGCAGTGCATGCAGCCGTCCTTGCGGATCAACCATTCCAGATTGCCCTGAGGGTTTTCGTACTCAGTGAAGCGCATCAGTGTCCAGGTCTCGGCGGCCAGGTCCTGGGGATTGTCGTAAGTCCCGTGGGTGTGGCCGACCTCGTGGCGCAATTCATTCCATTCCGAACAGGCGACCTGGCACGCCTTGCAACCGATGCACTTGGTGGTATCGATCAGCTTGGCCACTTCCTCCTGCTGTCGAACCGAGGGCGGCGTGGTGGTGGTAGCCGAACGGGCAATGATGTCTTGACTGGCCATTTATATTTTCTCCAGGTTGACCAGGAATGACTTGGATTCCGGGGTCTGGGTATTGCCGTCACCGAGGAACGGCACCAGGGTGTTGGTCAGATAGCCATGCCGGGTCGCTCCGGTGAAACCCCAGTGCAATGGAATGCCGATCTGGTGCACGGTCTGGTTGTTGACCTGCAGCGGACGGATCCGCTTGGTCACCACCGCCACTGCCTCGATATGCCCGCGTTTGGAACTGACCCGCACCCGGTCGCCGGCGGCAATGCCCTTCTCCTTGGCCAGCACTTCGCCGATCTCGACGAATTGCTCGGGCTGGGTCACGGCATTGATCGGGCAATGCTTGGTCCAGAAGTGGAAGTGCTCGGTCAGCCGGTAGCTCGTGGCGGCATAGGGGAAGTCCTTCGCCGTCCCGAGCGACTCCCAGACGGAATCGAAGATGCGCCCGGCCGGGTTGCTGGTCGCCTTTTTGTTGTTGGGGTGCAGCGGGTTGATGCCAATGGGCGTCTCGAACGGTTCGTAATGCTCCGGGAACGGCCCTTCGTTCATCTTGTCGACGGCAAAGAACCGCGCCACCCCTTCGGGGTTCATGATGAAGGGGTTCATCCCCGCTTCCGGCGCCACGTCGGCCTTGTAGTCGGGCACGTCGGTGCCGCTCCAGACCTTGCCGTTCCACCACACCAGGCGCTTCTTCGGATCCCAGGGCTTGCCCTGCAGGTCAGCCGAGGCACGGTTGTAGAGAATGCGCCGGTTCATCGGCCAGGCCCAGGCCCAACCCAGGTTCTGCTTCATACCGTAGGGATCGCTGTTATCGCGGCGGGCCATCTGGTTGCCCTGCTCGGTCCAGCTGCCGCAGAAGATCCAGCAGCCGGACGCCGTACTGCCGTCGTCCTTGAGCTGGGCGAAACCGGACAGCTGCTGCCCGGCCTTGACCGTCGTCCCCGTGGCGTCGGTGACGTCGGCAATGGCGTAGCCGTTGAACTCCTTGGCAATCTCTTCCGGCGTCGGCGAGTCGGGCACCTTGTAGGGCCAGCTGAGCTTGAGTATCGGCTCGGCGAAGGCACCGCCGTTGGCCTGGTAGCGTTGACGCAATCGTATGAACAGGTCGCTCATGATTTTTACGTCGGTGCGTGACTGTCCCGGGCCCTCGGCTCCCTTCCAGTGCCATTGCAGCCAGCGACCGCTGTTGACCAGCGAGCCGTCCTCTTCGGCAAAACAGGTGGTTGGCAGGCGGATGACTTCGGTCTGAATGCTGGCTGTTTCGACATCGTTGTAAGGCCCGACATTGCGCCAGAATTCCGAGGTTTCGGTGGTCAGCGGGTCCATCACCACCAGCCACTTGAGTTTGGCCAGCGCGACCATCACACGGTTCTTGTCGGGCAAGGCGGCGATGGGATTGAAGCCCTGGCAGACGTAGCCGTTGACCTGCCCTTTGCCCATCATGTCGAACACTTTCAATATGTCGTAGCCGGGAATGTCGAGCTTGGGCAGCCAGTCGTAGCCCCAGTGGTTGTCGGCGGTGGCGTTGGCCCCGTACCAGGCTTTCATCAGGCTGACGTGGAACTTGCCGTAGTTCTGCCAGTAGGACAACTGCCCGGGCCGCAACGGCTTGAGCGCACGCTTGGCAATGTAGGTGTCGTAGTCCTGTTCGGCATCGCCCGGCAGTGTCAGGTAACCGGGCAGCAGGTTCGACAGCAACCCGAGGTCGGTCAGGCCCTGGATGTTGGAGTGCCCGCGCAGGGCATTGACGCCCCCGCCCGGCATGCCGACGTTGCCCAGCAGCAGCTGCACCATGGCTGCGCTGCGGATCATCTGCGAGCCGATCGAATGCTGGGTCCAGCCCAGGGCGTAGAGGATCGTCATGGTCTTGCCCGGTTGCGAGCAGGTGGCGATCTCTTCCCAGATTTTTTTCATCGCATCTTGCGGCATGCCGCAGATCTGACTGGTCAGTTCCAGGGTGTAGCGGCTGTAGTGCTGCTTCATCAGCTGGTAGACGCAGCGCGGGTGCAGCAGGGACGGATCGACTTTGGCAAAACCGTCCTCGCCGATTTCATAGCCCCAGCTCGACTTGTCGCTGTAAGTGCGCTTGGTCGCATCGTAGCCGGTAAACAGCCCGTCCTCGAAACCAAAGCCTTCCTTGACGATGAACGACACGTCCGTATAGGCGTGCACGTACTCGTGCTGGATTTTGTTTTCAGTGAGCAAATAGTTGATCAGACCGCCCATGAAGGCGATGTCGGTGCCGGTGCGAATCGGTGCGTAATAGTCGGCCACCGAGGCGGTACGGGTGAAGCGTGGGTCGATCACGATCAGTCGCGCCTGGTTGTGCGCTTTGGCTTCAGTCACCCATTTAAAGCCACAAGGGTGGGCTTCGGCGGCATTACCGCCCATGACCAGGACCAGATTCGCGTTGGCGATATCAGTCCAGTGATTGGTCATCGCGCCACGGCCATACGTTGGGGCAAGACTTGCCACCGTCGGGCCATGTCAGACACGTGCCTGGTTATCGAACCCCAGCATGCCCAGACTGCGAACGACCTTGTGGGTCATGTAACCGGCCTCGTTGGAGGACGCGGAGGCAGCGAGAAAACCCACCGTCAGCCAACGATTGACCGTCTGGCCCTTGGCGTTCTTCTCGATGAAGTTGGCGTCACGGTCGGCCTTCATCAGATCGGCGATGCGATCCAGTGCGTCATCCCAGGACACCCGTGTCCACTCGTTGCTGCCCGGCTTGCGCACCTGCGGGTATTGCAGGCGGCTGGGGCTATGGATGAAGTCCAGCAGGCCCGCGCCTTTGGGGCACAGGGTGCCGCGGTTAACCGGGTGGTCGGCGTCGCCTTCGATGTGGATGATGCTCTGGGCGACGTTCTTGGCCGTATCGCCCTGGCTGTACATGATCAAGCCGCAACCCACTGAGCAGTAGGGGCAGGTGTTGCGGGTTTCATGGGTATGGGCCAGTTTGAAGTGGCGCACTTGCTCGGCGAAGGCGGGTGCCGGGGCCATGCCCAGCGCGGCCAGGCTCGAGCCTCCTAGGCCGATGGCGGCGACCTTGAAGAACTGACGACGGTTGAGGTCCATCGTGCACTCCTGATCAGGTGGAGTTACCCGGTACATGGCCGGGATCTCTTGGACGATCACGGCGACGGTTTTACGGCCGCCGACACTTGAAACTTTAGTCAAGATTGCAAGGAATGTATTGAAACCTGATCGTCGGTGGTGTGCTCAGCGTTCATGAACACATCTTGTGAACTGCGCAAGGGAACAAGCATGATCTGGTCAAGTAATCCAGGACACCGGTTATGGTGTTTATGCGAGGCTTTTAAATGATATGAATGATCGACATGCCCCATAGGCAGAAGATCATTGTGTCCCTGCATTCCATGCAGTTGATCTCTTGAGTTCTCCGAACTAAAGACTCCCAGACCTGGAAACTAATGCTTCCAGATGGTGGTGCTCCCGCCGGTTTCTTTCTTTGGCACGTGATCCATGGGGGTCAAAGATCTGGTTACCGCCATTGCGAATCACCCATGAAGACCTGAATCTATCGGCAGGCGTCACAGCGACTTCCTCCAAGGGGCACTCCCATTTCAGGCTTGGTCATGAGGCGTTCAGCCGCCCCCACTCCACAGGACTTCAGAACGTCTTGCCGACGCTGGCCACCAGGGTTGCGCCGCACAAGTCGTCGTAACCGGTAAAGCTCAGGCATTCGCTTTTCGAAAGATCAGTATCGATGTAACTCAGGCCCCAGGTAATGCCGACAAAGTCACGACTCAGTTTGATTTCCCAATCGTGGTAGTCGGGCCGGCTGTTGCCATTGGCGCTGAAGAATACGTCGTCCTTGTAGTCAACGTACTCAAAGCGCGCTTGCAGGCCGATTTCCGCGGGCAGCACGGTGTGGTAGCCGATAAACACCGAAGAAACGTCTTCGTCTTTTTTGCCCTTCTGGAAATTGCCATCTTCATCCACGTAGTCAGGGCCTTTCATATTGTTGACGTATTTGCCACCGAGCAAGACGCCATAAACATCAAGGGTGGACTGGATGTCGCTCTGGTTGTACTGGCTTGCACGGGGGTACTCGTACTTTGTGTAGAAGGTGTCGAGGCTGATGTTGTCGGCAATTTGCCAGAAATAGCCGCCATAGTATTCGAGCTCCTGACGCGTACTACAGTCATCGCCAAAGTCGACATTCGAGGTCCAGATACCGGCATACAAGCCGCTGGAGTGGTTGAGGGTGATCGCCAGTTGCGCCGCAGGGTCGCCGAGGGTTTGCGAGATGCCGCTAGCGCGATAATCACTGACCAGGGTGGGAGTAATGGCGAGGACGAAGTTGTCGTTGAGTTCCAGCGCCTGAGCGCCGATCAGTGGCGACAGCGCAAGGCCGGCAAGCACGAAGACAGACAATGCGTTCATATGGATTCTCTTATTTTTATGAGTGTGCGGGTGATTTTGGGCAAGGCAGCGCCCAACGCCCCGCAACGCGTGGCGTCAGGTGTGTTACGTGGCGTGGGCGCGTGGGTTGTCAGGCGTCGGGGGCGTAAACCTGCTTGCCGGCGAAAAAGGTTTTCAGGACCTTGGTGTCGAACAACTCGTCGTCGCTGACCTTGAATACATCGCGGTCGAGGATGATCAGGTCGGCCTGTTTGCCGGGCTCCAGAGAGCCAATCTGCTGATCCAGACGCAGGGCTTTGGCGGCGTTGATGGTGTAGGCGTAGAACATGGTCTGACGATCAATGCTTTCCTTGGCATTGAGCACACCCAGCGGACCTTTCCGAGTGTTGGCCTGAGCAATGGCGTTCCACGGATTGGGGCTGGAAACCGGCCAATCGCTGGCCCCGGCAATCATGGCGCCAGCTTTATGCAGGGACTGCGCGGGATACTGGTAACGGTAGGCAAAGGCACTGATATAGGGTTTGACCAACTTCACCGTGTAGTCCTCACCAGTGGCCCAGAGTAGCTGCATGGAGGCGATCACCCCAAGCTGCTTGAAGCGCGGAAACTCTTTGGGGTTGACCAGTTGCAGGTGGCTGATGCTATGGGCCATCGGCGTCGGGTTGAGCTTGCGTGCATATTCAAAGCCATTGAGTGACTCACGGACCGCGCGGTCGCCAACGGCATGCATGTGCACGATCCAGTCGCGCTTTTCTGCCGCCACCACCAGCTCACCAAAGTGCGCCGGGTCGATTAGCAATTGGCCACTTTTAAGACTGTTCTTGAACGGGTCGATAACCGCGGCGGATTGCCCTGGAAACTCCATGATGCCGTCTGCAAAGACCTTGATACCCGGGAAGGTCAGGTTGGGTACGCCTTCGAATTTTTTCATCACCTTGGCCAGAACTTCCAGGTCGGCCGGCTTGCTTTTCGGATTGGTGATCAGCAAAGCGGCGACGTGTGCGCTGAGTTCGCCCTTCTCTGCCAGTTCGCGGTAGAGCGGCAGTACGCCATAACTCTGCTCAGTCGGGGTGAATTCGAATAGTGAGTCACCGCTGCCGGCATTAGCCGCTGCGTCCATCCAGGCGGTGACGCCGTACTGGTTGTTGATTTTCACCGCCTCGCGGGTGGCGTTCAGCATGAGCTCTGCGGGGGGGGCGGGAAGTTGACTGCGGACCCGGTCCCAGCCATTTTCTGCAAAATAACCATTGGGTGTGAAGTCCGCTTCGTGGCCGATATAGTTGCGCTCTTTTTCCGGCAGGCTTTTGACCAGTGCAGCATCGATCTTCAGGCGCTTGAGCATGGCGTTATTGGCCCAGCCGGTATGACCGTCAATACCGTTCAGTACCACCGGTTGCTCGGCCCAGCGGCCCTGATTGAAGCGTTTGCCGAGTTCGTGGCTTTGTTCCCAATAGGCCGAGCTGACCCCGGCAATGCTAACCACGTCCGCCACGCGCGCGTGACCTGCCTGATCCTCGGTCAGGATCCATCGCTCAAGGTCGGCCAGCGGTTTTACTTCGTCATTTAGATTTGCGCGCAGGCTAGCCAGGCCGGCCATCACCGGGTGACTGTGGCTGTCGATCATGCCCGGCATCAAGACCTTGCCGGCGAGATCGATCCGTTGCGTATGGGCGTCGGCCAGTGCGTTGATGTCTGCATCGCTACCAACTTTCAGGATCTTGCCGTTTTCTACCGCAACTGCTTTAGCCAAGGCTTGCCCGGGAATGCCGGTAAATACCTTGCCATTGGTGAGTACCAGGTCCGCCGCCGCCATGGCCTGCAGTGAGGGGAGCGTTAGCATTGCCGCCAGTAAGCACGGGGTAAATCGCTTCATCTGAACGTCCTTTTATGTTTGTATTTTTGTTTTTATCTTGGTTTTGCTCTTGGCGACTGAGCGAATCAGTGGCCTGCGATTTCCTTGAGCCGGTACCAAAACATGCCCATTGCCAACAACGGAGAGCGCAGCAGTTTGCCGCCGGGAAAAGTCATGTGCGGCACGCTGGCGAACAGGTCGAAACCTTTGCTGTGTTCAAGGCTGATGGCTTCAGCCACCAGCCGAGCCGCCATGTGCGTGGTATTGAGCCCATGCCCGGCGTAAGCCTGGGCGTAGAACACATTAGGCTGAGCCTGCAAGCGACCAATCTGCGGCAGTCGGTTGGCGCCGATGCCAATCATCCCGCTCCACTGAAAGTCGATGCGTTTAGCCGCTAGCTGTGGAAACACCTCGAGCATTTTCGGGCGCATGTAGCCGGCGATATCCTTGAGGGTCCGTCCTGAGTAGTGGCACGCGCCACCAAACAGCAACCGCCGATCCGCCGATAAACGATAGTAATCCAGCCCCACACGCTGATCGCACAGCGCCCGGTTGACGGGTATCAGTGTCCGGGCAAGGGCCTCGCTCAACGGTTCAGTCGCCACGACGTAGCTGCCGGCAGCAAGCACCTTGCCGCTGAGTGCCGGTTCCAGATCACCCAGATGGGCATTGCCGGCGAGTACCAGCGTCTTGGCGTGAACCACACCGTTGGCGGTGTGCACACGAATGCTGCTGCCATATTCGATACGAACGGCCGCACTGTTTTCGCACAAGCGTACGCCCAGGCGTTGGGCCAGAGCGGCCTCGCCCAATGCCAGGTTGAGCGGATGCAGATGCCCCGATCCCTCGTCTATCAGGCCGCCGACATAGCGGTCGGAACCCACCACTTTGTGCATGTCGCGTTGTTCGACCAGCTCGACCTTGTGAGGGTAACTCTGGTTTTTGAGTGCCTCCTGCTCCGCCAACAGGTTCTGAAAATGTCGGGGGGTGTTCGCCAGTTCACAGTGGCCCCAGCGCAAATCACACTCGATGCCGTGCTGCTGTACCCGCTGACGGACCAAATCAACCGCGTCCAGGCCCAATTGCTCAAGCACCTTTACGCCTTCGCTACCGATGGCTTTTTCGTGCGCACCAAGGTCGTGTCCAATGCCACGAATCAACTGACCGCCATTGCGTCCGGTGGCGCCCCAGGCTATCTGGTGTGCCTCCAGGACGATCACCGAGTGGCCCCGTTCAGCCAGTTCGATTGCGGTATTCAATCCGGTGAAACCAGCACCGACGATGCACACATCAGCCTGTGCCTGGCCTTCAAGTGGCGGGCAGTCGAGCTGACGATTTCGAGTGGCGCTGTAATACGACTGCGGTGAAGAAAACTGGGACGTCATAAGAGCTACTGCCTATCAGTTGCCGGGCGCAAGTTGCAACCCGGCGCAGGGGTTAACGCCCGGACTTGAGGTTGCTCCAGGAACGATTCATCCAGCGCATGATGTCGGGTGGCAGTTGCGTCGAGACGTAGAGCTTTGCCTGTACCGATTCGGGGGGATAGATCGATGGATTGCCGGTGATGTCCTCACTCATCAGTGCGGTAGCCGGGGTATTGGCGTTGGCGTAGCCCACATACTCGCTGACCTTGGTAATCACCTCGGGTTTGAGCAGATAGTTGATGAAGGCATGAGCTTGTTCGGGGTTTTTGGCATCGGCCGGAACGGCCAACATATCGAACCAGAGGTTGCCGCCCTCCTTCGGGACCGTGTAGGCGATCTTTACTCCGTTCCCGGCCTCCTGGGCACGATGGATTGCCTGGTACACATCGCCTGAATAGCCGAAGGCGATGCAGATGTTTCCGTTGGCCAGATCCGACACGTATTTGGAGGAATGGAAATAGGTGATGTAAGGACGCAAGGTCAGCAGTTTGCGCTCCGCGACCTTGTAATCTTCCAGTCGGGTGCTGTTGGGGTTCAGTCCCAGGTAATTGAGCATTGCCGGCATAGCCTCGTCTGCGGAGTCCATGAAGGCGACGCCGCAGGCCTGCAGCTTCTTGAGGTTCTCGACCTCGAACAACGTGCTCCAGGAGTCGATGGTGTCGACGCCCAACACCTGTTTTATCTTCTGAACGTTGTAACCAATGCCATTGGTACCCCACAAATACGGTACGGCGTACTGATTTCCCGGATCGTTGGCTTGCAGGCGTTGCAGCAACACCGGGTCGAGGTTCTTCCAGTTGGGCAGTTGCGTCCTGTCGAGCTTTTGAAAAGCCCCGGCCTTGATCTGCCGACCGAGAAAGTGATTGCTCGGCACCACCACGTCATAGCCGGTATGCCCGGCCAGCAACTTGCCTTCCAGGGTTTCATTGGAGTCGAAAACGTCATAGACCGGCTTGATGTCGGTTTCCCGCTGGAAGTCCGCGAGCGTGGTTTCAGCGATGTAATCGGTCCAGTTATAGATATTCACCATACTTTGCGCCGAAGCCTGGCCAGCCAGACCGCAGAGCGTTGTGAGCATGAGTTTTAGCGCGAATCGTTTCATTCACATGTCCTTGCTGTGGGTACATTTGAGAATGTGGGGCACTACACGCTGAGCAACAGGAACTCCCGTTCCCAGGAACTGATGACCTGCTTGTAGTTCTCGTGCTCGACCCGTTTGACCGCGACAAAGCCTTTGGTGAAACGCTCGCCCAGATACTCTTTGGTGATCTCCGAGTGCTCCATGCGTTCGAGCGCCGCCTCCAGGGTCAGCGGCAGGCGCAGGTTGCGTCGCTCATAACCGCGGCCGACCACCGCCGGGCTTGGCTCGATCCCCTCGACCATGCCCACGTAACCGCACAGCAGGCTGGCCGCCAGGGCCAGATAAGGGTTGGCATCAGCACCGGCCAGGCGATTTTCGACCCGACGATTCTGCGGATCCGAATCCGGCACACGCAGGCCGACCGTACGGTTTTCCTCGCCCCATTCGACGTTAACCGGCGCCGAGGTATCGGGTAGAAAACGACGGAACGAATTCACATTGGGCGCGAACAGCGGCAGGGTTTCGGGAATGTATTTCTGTAACCCGCCGATGTGGTGCATGAACAACTCACTCATGCTGCCATCGGGATTGGAAAACACCGATGCGCCGGTTTTCAGGTCCACCACGCTCTGGTGCAAATGCATCGCGCTACCCGGCTCGCCGGTCATTGGCTTGGCCATGAACGTGGCGCTGACATCGTGTTTGAGAGCCGCCTCGCGCAGCGTTCGCTTGAAAACGATGATCTGATCGGCCAGGGACAACGGATCTCCGTGACGGAAGTTGATCTCCATCTGCGCAGTGCCCTCTTCGTGAATCAAGGTATCCAGGTCCAGGCCTTGGGCCTCGCTCCAGTCATACATGTCTTCGAACAGCGGATCGAATTCGTTGGTCGCCTCGATCGAATAGGACTGACGCCCTGTTTCCTGGCGACCGGAACGGCCAATCGGTGGTTTTAGCGGGTAATCCGGGTCAGGGCTGCGTTGAGTCAGGTAGAACTCCATTTCGGGCGCAATGATTGGCTTCCAGCCGCGCTCCGTGTAGAGCCTCAACACCTTTTTCAGGATGTTGCGCGGCGACAGTTCAATCGGATTCCCTTGCTTGTCATAAGTGTCGTGAATCACCTGTGCGGTGGGCTCCAGGGCCCATGGCACGATAAACACCGCGCCTTCGTCCGGGCGGCAGTGCATGTCGATATCCGCCGCATCCAGCAGGTCGTAGTAGATATCGTCTTCGACGTAATCGCCGGTGACCGTCTGCAACAACACACTCTCCGGCAGGCGCATGCCCTGCTCGTTGAGGAACTTGTTGGTTGGAGATATTTTGCCCCGAGCAATGCCGCTCAGATCAGAGATCAGGCACTCGACTTCAGTGATTTTGTTTTCTTTGAGCCATTGGCTCAGTCGATCCAGATTGCCTTTCATAACGCCTCGTACAGGGAAATGCCCGAGCGCCCCATGGCGGCCCAGTTCCGTGCTTCAAGGAGATAGTGCAATCGTGAGGCGGCTGGCTTCTATCCGATTTGCGCGTTTGTTCATGCCCCATTTTGGGGCGTGAATGCGTGGTCGTTGGCTACTTAGCGCGAGCGCAAGAGTGTGCAGCTGGGAAGCTCGCCGAACAGGCCGCGATAGGCCTCTGAGAAACGCCCCAAGTGCCAGAATGACCAGCGCATGGCGATTTCCGCCACGGTGGTTTCACCTGCCGAGGTGCGCAGCAAATCGCGGCGTGCGAAGTTCAATCGGCGCAGTCGTTGCCATTGGCTGGGAGACACACCGGTAAATGAGGTGAAGCTTTGCTGCAACTGACGCACAGACACCCCGGCGCCACTGGCCAGTTGCAGGGCATTGAAATGCTCTTGCGGGCAAGCCATGACCAGATCGAATACCCGCTGAATGAGCCGGCGGTCATGGGCCAGATGTTTTTGGCTTGCCCGATCCAGGGTCTGCCTCGGGCAGTCGAGGATATACAGGCAATCGTCGACCAGCTGTTGCGCCAGGCCCTCTTCGACCACCTGGGACGGTGCTGCGACCAGCTGCTGCAGCGTGCTGCTCAACCAGCGACCGAAGACCTGGCTTTGCTGGGATACCAGCGGCGTCAGGAACAATCCATCAAGACTGCTCAAGTTCAGGCTATTGAGCTGTTTGAGGTACTGAGGACCAATCACGACGGCTACTTCTTTATAGTTTTCCGGCGTGATCCAGGTGTTTTGACTTTCCTCGTTGAGTAAATACAGCGAGCCATTGCGAGTATCGAAACTGAATACCAATGAATCAGCGGGCGCATGGAAATGCTGTTCTATCCGCGTATTCATGCGCTCTTCATACACCTCAACGCCACCCAGCTCCATGTGCACAACCTTGCCCTGGAAACAACCGGGTGACATTTGCTGGTAATGCTCCTGCCAACCGGCGATGACAAGTTGCTGATCCACATCCGCAGTGTCGTGGGATTGAATCTGCATGCTGTTTTCCTTCCTTGTATCCCCGCCCGGAGGCGCCGGACGAAGCCAGTAATAATTATTATCAGCGCACCCTATCAGCGTGTAAAAAACAGCGCAAACAGACTTTAAACCAGCGACATGCAGGCGTTCGTCAAATAGCAACGGGGGGCGCCGATTCAGCCATCGGGGCCTGGTTGGTGGGGCACCGGTTGAGGAGCATCTGCGCCTTCCCCTCTGCAAAGGTGCTGGCATCAGGCCCAGTGGCGTGGGTCGTTCATGACCGCCTCATGCTCGGCAAACAGCTTGGGCAGCTCCACCTTGAGAAAGTCCACCCAGGTTCTGACCTTGGCATCGAGGAAACGCCGCGATGGATAGACTGCGTAGACATGTCGTTCACGTAGGCGATAGGCCGGCAGCACACGCAGTAACTTGCCTTCGCTGACCGGTCGGGTCGCGGTATAGAAAGGCAGCAGGCTGATGCCCATGCCCGCTTCAGAGGCCTTGACCATAGACTCGGCGACATTGCTCTGGAAGGTCTTGCCGGGTACGAGGCTGTACCCGCCCCGCTCGTCATGGAATACCCATTCATCGTGGTACAACGGGTCGAGCATGCGTAAGCAGCGATGCTCATTCAGGTCCACAGGCGCGCCCGGTACACCATGGCGTTGCAAGTATTGCGCGCAGGCGCAAGGCAGGCTGTAAATCTGCCCGATGACCTGTGCGACAAATTGCGAGTCGGCCAATTCCTGGGCAATCGAGATGACCACATCATGACCTTCTTCCAGCGGGTCCGGATTGCGCTGAGACAGGGTCAGCTCGAACACCACCTCAGGATGGAGCTCGCTATAACGGGCGATCAGCGGTGTGATCAGCACACCCAAACCGCTCAGGCTGTGCACCCGAAGCCGACCACTGGGGTTGAGATGGGCGTCGCGGGCTTCGGCGGTGGCTTCGTCCATTTCCTCGAGTATCTGCCGGCCACGCCGCAGAAAGCGCTCGCCGGCTTCGGTCAACCGCAGGCGCCGGGTGGTGCGTTGCAGCAGCCGCGCCTGCACATGCTGCTCCAGATCCGCCACCAACCGTGAAACTTGCGCGGTAGAGAAATCGAGTGCCTGCGCTGCTGCGGTAAAACTGCCGCTATCGACCACGCGGACGAATACCCGCAGGCTATTGAGCAGGTCCATATGCCCTCCGGGCGCACTGACTGTTGCGGTTCATGTAAGGCTGCATCAAGCAAACCCCTCTTTATCTACAACAGGCAAGGAATAGACTTCAGGCATCAGGATCACCACGGAGAAAAAAGAAATGAAAACGTTGATCAGTCTGTTTCTGGCAGTCATCGCCACCTCGGTCATGGCGGCCGGCGACGAACAAGTCCCTGCGACTCAGTACAACCCCGCGCAGCCACTCGATATCGCCAAGGTCATCTCGGTGTCGCCCACTGCAAACGCCTGCGAAGTGGTGCCCGCGACCATGGTCTATGTCGATCACCAGGGTGAAACCCATCGCCTGGTTTACCAGGTCATGGGCGGCTGCTCGGGCAACTCTTGATCAAGCCCGGGCAGCGCTACTCATGCGACAAGCCGCGCCGCATGCAATGCCAGTTCATGCAGGCTGGCCAGCCGTTGCATGATGCGTTCGACCACCTCCACCCTGGCCACCGCACCCGTGCGCAGCTCGCCCATTGAGTGCAACGCGACCTCGGCCTTCTCCAGCCCCAACCGGGTTGAAACCGTCAGGTGCTCGATGCCTTGCCGCGCGTCCTCGGCGGACTTTTCCAGGCCCGTAGCGATCTGCCTGATCTGAGCACTGGAGTCGGCGGCCTGGCGGGATAGATTGCGCACCTCGTCTGCCACCACCGCAAAACCTCGGCCATGGCTGCCGGCTCGTGCTGCCTCGATGGCGGCATTCAACGCCAGCAGATTGGTCTGTCGGGCGATGTCCTGAATGCTGCCGACAATGGAACCGATTCGTACCGACTGACTGCCCAGCTCGTCGAACACCTGATCCAGACGCTGCAAATAGAGGTTCAGATCACTCAGCACGCTCGCCGAAGATTGCATACTCTGCGCGCTGGACTTCACTCGCTCGCCCGCCGCCCGCGCCAACTGATCGGCGAAGCGCATGTCCTCCTCAGTCTGTAGCACCGCCTGGGTCAACTGCTCCAGGGTGGCCTGCACTTGTGCGCCCGGCCACACAGGTTCGGGCACCTGCGTCAGCGTCTGCACCACGGCCACTGGTGCACTGAGCACAGGCGGTTGCGGTTCGCGCTCCACGTCATCCTCGAGCACCACCACTGGCTGGCGGTGATAGAGCACGGCCCCGAGCAGCAACGCCAGATTTATCCCTGCGGCCAGCAACAGGCGCCCGCTATCGCCCCAGGCCAACACCACTGCACCTATGCCTGCGGCAAACAACAGCAACCCGGCCCAGACTTTTCGTGCCATATGAACCTCCATGCCGATCAACGCAGCGTCCAGGTGTAACTGAGGATCAGGCGGTTTTCGTCGATATCGCTGCGGTAGTTGGAGCGCGCCACGGCGTTGCGCACCCGCATCCCGAGCCCCTTCAAGGTTCCGCTCTGCACCACGTAGCCGAGATCGAGGTCGCGCTCGCGATCCTTGCCTTCGAAGCCCTTGCCGGTGTCGACGTTATTGCCTGTGATGTAACGCACTGTGCTAGTCAGACCGGGCAACCCCAAGGCCGCAAAATCGTAGTCGTAACGCACCTGCCAGGAACGCTCATCGGTGAAGGCGAACTCGTAGGTCGGTGCTTCGTTGCCCAGCGGCGAGACGTTGGCGAATACCCGTGGGAAGGCGCTATCGCCATACATCCCCTGATACCCGAGGTAGAAGGTATGGCCGCCGTGTCTGGCCGACAGCAAGGAGAAAAACGCCCGATTATCGATCGTGCCCAGCAGCTTTTTACCGTCTTCGCGGGCATCGTAGTAACCCAGATTGGCGCCCAGGGTCCAATCACCGAAAGGCTCGCTGTGTTTGAGGCCCAGGAAGCGCTGGCTGTAGATGTCCTCCAGTTGCCCATACCAGGCACTGACCGAGGTACGCTTGTTATTGAACGCGTAATCGGCGCCCGCATAATTGAAGCCATCACTGCTGACCTGGCGTTGCGGCAGATGACCGAGCATGGCCTGCAGTTTTTGCTCGCCAGCTTCGTTGCGCAGGCTGGTTGAGCTCAAATGACCGCCCTGCAGGGTCAGGCCATCGATCTCGCCGGAGGTGATGCTCGTGCCCTTGTAGCTGGGAGGCAGCAGACGGATATCGCTGAAGGCCAACACCGGGAGATTGGGTTGCAACTCGCCGACCCGCAGTTCGGTCTTCGAGTAACGCAGCTTCAGAGCAGCCTCCAGACGGCTGTAATCATTCGGCGCGCGACCATCGCCCTGCACCGGCAACAACCCGGTGTTGGCCCGGTCCGGGCTGCTGTCGAGCTTGAGGCCCAACAGCCCCATGGCATCCACGCCTACCCCGATCGGCCCTTGGGTGTAACCCGATTTGAGGTTGAGGATAAAGCCTTGCGCCCACTCCTCGGCCTTCGACTGCTTGTTGGCCCCGACGATGTCGGAAAAGTCGCGGCTGAAGTAGTAATTGCGTGCCTGCAGGGTGGCGCTGGCATCCTCGACAAAGCCACCCTCGGCGGCCATCAGGCCGCTGGAAAAACTCAAGGCGACAGCCAGGGACAACACTGAACGAGTTGCTGGAAAAGTCTGTTTCATCGTTTTGCTCTTATTGTTATTGATCGACAGGTTGCAGTGCTCCACCCGCATCGGTTTCGATGCGGATGTCTTGGATCTCAGCGCGCCACCTCCTCCTGGCCGCGGGTTATCCGAGTAACGGAGTCGGGTCGCCGGGCACTCAGCAACAGGTGCGTGGACATGCCGAAAATCAGCCCCCAGAAGGCAGCGGACAAACCGAACAGGGACATACCCGATGCCGTGGTGAGCAAGGTCACCAGCGCCGCCTCGCGGTCATTCGGTACCGCCATGGCCCCCGCCAGCGCACCTGCGATTGCGGCGAACAACGCCAGCCCGGCCAAGGCTGCGATCAGCTCTTTGGGGAAGGCGGAAAACAGCGAGACCAGAGTGGCGCCGAAGATGCCCAGCAGCAGGTAGCAAAGGCCACCCACCACCCCGGCGACATAACGTTTGCCTGGGTCTTCGTGGGCCTCACGCCCTGTGCATATAGCGGCGGTAATCGCCGCCAGATTCAGACCATGGCAGCCAAAGGGGGCAAGAAGCGCAGTACCCAGCGCGCTGCTGGCGATGATCGGGCTGGCCGGCGTGGCATAACCGCTGGCACGCAGAACCGCCATGCCCGGCACGAATTGACCGGTCAGCGCCACCATCACCAGTGGCAAGGCGATATTCAGGGTCGCGCTCAGGCTGAAATGCGGTGTGATCCACACCGGTGTGGCCAGGCCGATCACCAGCGCCTCGCGATGCAAGTCGCCCGCCAGCAAGGCGATGGAGCAACCGACCAGCAGTACCACCAACACCGCGTAACGCGGTATCACGCGCTTGCACACCAGGTAGGTGGCGAACATCGCCAGCACCAGTAGCGGCTTGCCTTGCAAGGAAACGAACAACCCGGTGCCGAAGCTGAACAGAATGCCGGCCAGCATCGCCGCCGCGATCGCCGCTGGCAGCTTGCTGATAATCCGGTCGAAGGCACCTGATACCCCCACCACAAAGATGATCAGACTGCTGATCAGGTAGGCGCCCACCGCCTCGTGCATGGAAATGCCCGGCAGCAGTGCCACCAGCAGCGCCGACCCGGGTGCCGACCAGGCGATGATCAGCGGTACGCGATAACGCAGGCTCAGGCCGATGCCAAGCAATGCACTGCCAATGGAAATGGCCCACACCCAGGACGACAACACGTCACGTGGCAGATGGGCAGTCTCGGCCGCCTGAAAAATGATCACCAAAGGCCCGGCATAGGAAATCACCGTGGCGATAAACCCGGCGACCGCGGCGGACAGGGAAAAGTCGTGGAGCAACGCTTTCATGGGACCTCGCCGCAAGGCTCATCAGGCGATCCGTGGCACGCGGCCCGGATGCTCTTGTCAGGGGGAAATCGATTGATTCAGGAGCAACCGGGGAACACGGCGAACGCCATCCTCCCCTTCATCAGCCTCAGGCCTTGGCCGTAATCAGCGCGGACGCAATGCTGTTGGCACGGCGCTGGCTACTGATGGCGAACAAGGTCATGGCGATGGCGGCGATCGCCCCCGGCAAGGCAAAGGCCATGAAGTTAAGCTGCAACGGCAGGCTGATACCCAGCAGCGCGCCGCCCAACAGCGGACCGACGATGGCACCGTTGCGACCGATACCCGACGCCCAACCCAGCCCGGTGGAGCGTATAGCCATGGAGTAGAACTGCGCGGCACAGGCATACAGCAGGATTTGCGAACCGATGGTGGTGGCGCCGGCGATGGCGATCAGCAGGTAAAGTACCGGCGTCGGGCTCTTGAAGCCGAGCAAGGTGATCGACACTGCAGCGATGGTGAAGAACACCGCCAATACCCGTGGCAGATTGAGTTTGTCGCCCAACATCCCGCCGCCCACCGCGCCGAAGATTGCACCGAAGTTCAGCGCCAGCAGGAAAGACAGGCTCGAGCCCAGGCTGTAACCGGCGTTGGCCATCAGTTTGGGTAGCCAGGAACTCAGTGCGTAGACCATCAGCAGGCAGCAGAAAAAAGCCACCCAGAGCATCAGCGTGCGCAGTGCACGGCCTTCGCGAAACAATTGCAGGACGGGAGTGCCGGTGCCTTTAACTTCCGTCATGTGCAGACGGTCGCTGTCTTGCCAGGCATAGCCAGGATCCACGCGCTCGAGGATTTTGCGCGCCTCGTCATTGCGCCCCTGACGCAGCATGAAACCCACCGACTCGGGCAAGAAATACATAATCAGCGGCAACAGCAGCAACGGCAGAACCGCCACATAAAACACCGCCTGCCAACCGAAGCTGGGGACCAACACGATGCCCAGGCCAGCGGAGAGCATGCCGCCCACCGAATAGCCGCTGAACATGATCGCCACCAGCGTGCTGCGGATTTTCTTCGGCGCGTATTCGTTCATCAGCGCCACCACGTTGGGCATCACGCCGCCAATGCCCAGACCGGCAATGAAACGGCAGATACCAAACTGCGTGGGGCTGCTGGCAAAACCATTGAGCACGGTAAAGCCGCTAAACAGGATGACGCACAGGGTGATGGTTTTCTTTCGCCCGATCTTGTCCGAGAGCGGCCCGAAAAACAGCGCACCGAACATCATGCCGAACAGCGCATAACTGCCCAGCGCCCCAGCCTCCAGCGGGCTCAACCCCCACTCTTTCATCAGCATGGGCAAGACAACGCCATAGATCACCAGGTCGTAGCCATCGAAGATGATGATCAGGGCACACCAGAACAACACCATCCAGTGGAAACGGTTGAAGCGCGCGTTGTCGATAACTTCATGTACGTCGATATTTCGCATGGCGTCTGTCTCTTGTTGTTATTTTTAGAACTGCATGGGTAAACCCCGAAACCCTCGTCGCCCCCCACCACCGACAGGCTCACGCGGGTGATACAGCAGGCGTCATCCCCGGCACCTTGCTTGAGCATGTGCGGCAGTGCCGCGTGGCAGCTCCTCGATTGTTCTTGTTCAGGCCATGTGAGGTTATGAAGGCGAAGCGAGAGGCAATATCCGCTTTGTGCAGATCGCTATCCGTTTTGTGCAGAGGGGTGAAATGCCAAGCCAGGACTCACCGGCGCGGCTAAGCGCCCTTGCGCCGGGTTGCAGCCAGGCATCAACGCCGGCATTTACCCGAACGCACCTCTCACCTACCCGATCGGGTTATGGCGCGATTGCAGGCGCTGCTTGAAAGTGAGCCTGGCAGCTCGCCCCGAGCGCAAGAACAACAATAAGGTGGGACTGATATGCGCAAAATCTTCGCAGCAGTACTCAGCGCGGCACTGGCCGCAATACCCGCGCTCAGCCACGGCGCGGATGCGCCCGGCAACACGCTGCGGCTGTACAACTGGGCGGATTACATTGGCGAAAACACCATCGCCAACTTCGAAAAAGCCACCGGCATCAAGGTGACCTACGACACCTTTGATTCTTACGAAACCGTCCAGGGCAAGCTGTTGCCGGGCCGCTCCGGCTACGATCTGGTGGTGCTCAATGCCGCCCTGGTGCCCCTGCTGATCAAGGCCAAGGTGTTCCAGCCACTGGACAAGACACTGCTGCCCAGCTGGCGGAATCTCGACCCGCATGTACTCAAGAGCCTGGAAAACTACGATCCCGGCGTGACCTATTCGGCGCCCTACACCTGGGGCAGCAACGGCGTGACCTACAACGTCAGCAAGATCAGGGAACGCATGCCGGACGCCCCCATCGGTTCGCTGGCGATGATCTTCGACCCCAAAGTCGTGTCACATTTTGCTGACTGTGGCGTGACCTTGATCGATTCGCCAACCGACATCATCCCGTTGGCGCTGACCTATCTGGGCCGCGACCCCAATAGCGTCGAGCCGAAGGACCTCAAGGCTGCGCAGGAGGTGCTGATGGCGGTGCGTCCCTACATACGCAAATTCGATTCGACCGGTTACCTCAACGGCCTGGCCAATGGTGAGCTGTGCCTGTCCACCACCTGGTCCGGCGACTACGCCACCGCCCAGGCACGCGCCCAGGAAGCCGGAGCGAAGATCAAGCTCGACTACTTCATTCCCAAGGAAGGTTCGCTGATCTGGTTCGATGACTTCTACATCCCGGCCGATGCACCTAACGTAGCCAATGCCCACAAATTCATCGAATACCTGCTGCAGCCGCAGGTGATCGCCGAGGTCAGCGACTACATCCGCTATGCCAACAGCAACAAAGCCGCGACGGCGCTGGTGACCGCGGACATTCGCGACAACCCGGCGATCTACCCGGACCCGGAAACCCTCAAGCGCCTGTTCACCCAGAAGACCCAGTCGCAGGCAAGCGTCCGTCTGATCACCCGCACCTGGAACATGGTGAAGACCGGGAAATAACACCAGTCCCTGACCCCAATGCCTCGTGTAGGAGCCGAGCTTGCTCGCGATGGGCGTTAACGATGACACGTGTTTGCTGGATAAACGCGTCGCCCTCAGATCCATCGCGAGCAATCGAGCGTCGACCGGCTGCTCCTACACTGGCATTGGGGGTCAGGGACCCGATAGATGTCCACCCCACAGTTATTCCGAAGGTGAAGGCTATGCCAACTCAATCCCCAGCGTTCTTTGCGCAATTTGACCAGGAAAAACTGGTCGCCGCCGACAAGGCGCACTACATGCACGGCTTCCACATGTTCGACGAGCATCGCGAACAAGGCTCATTGAACATTGCCGCAGGCGATGGCGCCTATATCTACGACACCGCCGGCAATCGCTACCTCGACGCCGTCGGCGGCATGTGGTGCACCAACATCGGCCTGGGGCGCGAGGAAATGGCCGAGGCCATCGCCAATCAGGTGCGCCAGCTGGCCTACTCCAACCCGTTCTGCGACATGGCCAACGTCACCGCCATCGCGCTCTGCGAGAAGCTCGCCAGCCTGGCCCCCGGCGACCTCGATCATGTGTTCCTGACCACCGGCGGCTCGACTGCCGTGGACACCGCCTACCGGTTAGTCCAGTTCTACCAGAACAGCCGTGGCAAGCACGAAAAGAAGCACATCATCTCGCGGATCAACGCCTACCACGGCTCGACCTTCCTGACCATGTCGATCGGCAACAAGGCCGCCGACCGCGCGCCTGAATTCGACTTCATGAGCGACCTGTTCCACCACGTCTCTTGCCCCAACTATTACCGGGCACCGAAAGGCATGAGCGAAGCGGACTTCCTCGACTTCCTGGTCAACGAGTTCGAAGACAAGATTCTCACCATTGGCCCCGACAACGTTGCGGCATTCTTCGCCGAGCCCGTCATGGGCTCGGGCGGCGTGATCATCCCGCCTGAGGGTTATCACCGGCGTATGTGGGAAGTCTGCCAGCGCTACGACATGCTCTATGTCGCCGACGAAGTGGTGACCTCGTTCGGTCGGCTGGGCAAGTTCTTCGCCTCAGAAGAAGTGTTCGGTATGCAACCGGACATCATCACCACTGCCAAGGGACTGACCTCGGGCTACCTGCCGCTGGGTGCCTGCATCTTCTCCAGGCGCATCTGGCAGGTGATCGGCGAACCCGGCAAGGGCCGCTGTTTCACCCATGGTTTCACCTACAGCGGGCATCCGGTCAGCTGTATCGCGGCGCTGAAGAACATTGAAATTATCGAACGTGAAAACCTGCTGGCCCACGTCGAAAATGTCGGTAGCTACCTGGAGGAGCGCCTGCAGACCCTCGCCAACCTGCCACTGGTGGGTAACGTGCGCTGCAAACGACTGATGGCGTGTATCGAATTCGTCGCCGACAAACAGAGCAAGGTGCTCTTCCCGGACGCACTGAACATCGGCGAGAAAATCCACCTGCGGGCACAAGCCAAAGGCTTGATGGTGCGTCCTATCGGGCACCTGAACGTGATGTCGCCGCCGCTGATCATCACTCACGCACAGGTTGATGAGGTGCTCCGGATCCTGCGCGAATGCATCCTGGATACCGCCGATGAACTCAAGCGCAGCGGTCAGTACCAGGGCCAATGAGCTACCGGCAATACATGGCGGAAAAAAGGCTTCCTGGCGTTTTGCCTGCAACGTGCCCGGCGAGTAGACTGCCGGGCATGACCGATACCCCAAGCGAAATGTCTACCGCGCTCCCTCTCCAGGCTTTTCAGACCTGGCACGGCGGGCTGGCGACGGCCTTCATGGCCATAGATGACGCCACCTTCCTCGAACATCTGGCGGCGGCGCTCAACGGTTTGACGCCCATCGAGTCGATGATGATCAGCCTTGAACGCAAAGGCCTGCCACCGCAACTGCTGCACCAGCGAGGCATCCCGCGCGATCACCGCGACGACATCATCAACCGCTACTTCTCCCGTGGTTACCTGCTTGATCCGTTCTGTCTGGCCGTGGAAAACGGCCTCGCCGAAGGCTTCTACCACCTCTCGGAAATCGCTCCGGATGATTTCTTCAGCAGTGAGTATTACAAGACTTACTACCTCAAGAGCGGCGCCGTGGAAGACTGCTACTACATTGTCGACCTCGACCGGCAGAGCAAGATTTCGCTGTCCATGTTCCAGGGCCTGAGCACCACACCCTTCAATGCGCAACAACTGGGACTGATGCGTGCCGTAGAGCCAATGGTCCGCGAACTGCTGCGCCGTTTCGGCACCACCGGGGGCCTGCGGAGCCTGTTTGCAGAGGCCGAGCGGGACACCCCACCTGGCCCGCAGAACAGCCTCAACCAGCAAATCGAAGCCGCTTTCATGAACTTCGGTAGCGCCCTGCTGACCGTACGTGAACGCGAGATCGCTCACCTGATCCTGCGTGGCCATTCGGTAAAATCCACCGCTCGGGTACTGAGTATCTCTCCGGAAACCGTGCGCATGCACCGCAAGAATCTCTACACCAAGCTGGAAATCAGCTCGCAGGCGGAGTTGTTTTCACTGTTCATCGACTGGTTGACCCAGAACCGGGACACCCGAGTAGCCTGACGCCGAGCCGGCCATATCGGCACTCAACCTGGCGGGCCTGCCCCCTCTTCGGCGGTCATGCAGCACGTTGCGATGGCTTGCCTGCGTGCACTAACCCAGCAACTGACTCAACGCTGCGCGCAACTTTCCGGGTTTGACCGGTTTGTTCAACAGCGGTGCGCCGAGTTTTTGCAATGAGCGTCGACACAGATCACTGCGGTCAGCCGTGATGATGACGGCCGGGATAGGCCGGGCAAAATGTTCGCGCAGATGCTTGACCACCTCACAGCCGACGACGCCGTGATCCAGGTGAAAGTCCGCCAGAATCAGTTCCGGTGCCCGCCCTTGCAACGCCTGCAGTGCGCTGACCTCGTCGGTCGCCGTCACCACCTCACAGCCCCACTGCCCGAGCAGTGCGCTCATGCTTTCAAGGATGCTCAATTCGTTGTCCAGCACCAGCAAACGTCGGCCCGGCAAGGGGTTGCCCGTACCTGGCTGCGGTGCTGCCTGACTGATGGGCAGCGGCACTTCGCGGGAGATCGGCACGTCAATGCTGAACATCGAGCCGTGTCCCGGCCGTGAGTGAACCTGGACCCGATAACCGAGGATTTTCGCGATACGCTCGACGATGGCCAGACCCAGTCCCACCCCCTTGCGGTCGGCGGCGCGGCCGACATCCAGTTGGTTGAACTCAAGGAAGATTGAATCCAGCCGGTCGGCGGCGATACCGCGACCGGTGTCCCAGACTTCCAGGCGCAGGCAATCGCCCCGCCGTCTGGCGCCGAGCAGGATGCTGCCCCGATCGGTATAGCGGCAGGCGTTGCTGAGGAAGTTGCGCATGATCCGTGTCATCAGCCGCAAGTCAGTGCGTACGGCAAAATCGCCGATGCGTACCCGCAGGTTCAAACCGGACGCCTCGGCGACTGACTGGAATTCCGAGACCAGCGGCGTGAGCAATTCATCGAGGCGGTAAAGCGCGATGTCCGGTTTGACCGCGGCCTGATCGAGTTTGGAGATATCCAACAGGTCCGTGAGCAAGTCTTCGGCCCCTTCCAGAGCCTGATGAGTGCGCTCGACCAACACCTGTTCGACGTCTGGCAAATCCCGCTCGCGCAAGGTCGAAATCAACAAGCGTGCGGCGTTCAGCGGTTGCAGCAAGTCATGGCTGGCGGCGGCCAGGTATTTGTCCTTGCTGCGATTGGCGGCTTGGGCGGCATCCCGGGCCTCGCGCAAGGCGTGTTCGATCTGTTCGCGCCGGGCGATCTGCTGTTGCAGATTGCGGTTGGCTTCCAGCAACTCGTCGGTGCGCGCCGCGACACGTTGCTCCAGTTCATCATTGAGTTGTTGCAGACGTTGCTGGGCCAGTTTGCGTTCGGTGATATCGGTGACAAAGCCTTCTACCAGCCCATCCTGATCAGGTTTGAGCAGCAGGTTCATCAGCACATCGAGACAACTGCCATCCTTGCGCCGCAGCTGTGTTTCGTAACCAAGCAGGCTGCGCTGGCGTTGCAAGGTCTCGCCGATGGACTGCAATTGGGCGACACCGCCAATAAACAGATTGCCGGCCAGATCCTTCAGGGAAAACAACACTTCCTGTGGATCTTCGTAGCCGAGCATTCGTGCCAGTGCCGGGTTGGCAGCGCGCATCCCTTCTTGCAGGCTGGCCTGGAAAATACCGTGTACCGCATGCTCGAACAGCCATTTATAGCGATTGCGCTCGGTCTCCAGATCATCCAGACGCGCCGCCAGCTCCGGGTAATGGCTCTTGCGCGCCGAATGGCTGCCCAGCCCCAACAGCCCGGCCAGAGCACGCTGTTGTTCGTCAGAGGGCTTCGCCATAGACGACCTCGACATCACGCTGGCTCGACTCGCGCGGATTGGTAAGGATGCACGGGTCGTCCATGGCGTGCTGCGAGAGGAACGGAATGTCCGCCATGCTGACGCCGTGCAAACCGAGGGTTTCATGGAAACCGATCGAGTGTTTGAGGGCGATCAGGTGTTCCACCAGCCGCCCACAGATCTGCCGGTGATTGAGGCCACGACAGTCGATACCGAAGGTCTCGGCAATCACCTTGAAGCGCTCCGGTGCCGAGCTGTAGTTGAACGCCACCACATGCTCGACCAGCACCGCGTTGCACAGCCCATGGGGCAGATCAAGAAAGCCGCCCAGGCTGTGTGACATGGCATGCACCGCACCGAGAATCGCATTGGAGAACGCCAGCCCGGCCTGCATGCTGCCAAGCATGATTTTTTCCCGCAGCGCGATGTCTGTGGGATTGGCGATCATTTGCAGCAAATTGCCGTTGATCAGGCGCATCGCCTCCAGCGCATGAGGATCGGTCAACGGCCCGTGCCCCGTGGAAACGAAGGCTTCGATGGCGTGCACCAGGGCATCGATGCCGGTACAGGCAGACAGAAACGGGTCCATGCTCAGGGTGGTTTCCGGGTCGATCAATGACACGTCCGGCACCACCGCTTTGCTGACGATGGAGAACTTCATCCGCTCCTGCTGATTGGAAATGATCACGAATTGCGAGACGTCGGCCGAAGTACCGGCCGTGGTCGGGATCAAAATCAGCGGCGGGCTCGGCACCCGAATGGTGTCCACGCCTTCGAACTCAAGAATGCTGCGCCCGTGAGCGACAACGATACCGATGCCTTTGCCGCAGTCCATCGGGCTACCGCCACCGACGGCGACGATCACATCGCAGTGGTTCTCCCGGTATATCTCGGCCCCCAGCATGACCTCTTCCGCCCTGGGGTTGGGCGAGACCGCGCTGTACAGGCAGTAGTCGATACCTTGAGCCTGCAGGCTGGCTTCGATATCGGCGACCCAACCGGCGGCGATCACCCCGGGATCACTGACCACCAGGACCTTGCGTGCACCGAAGGTTTTTGCGTAGTTGCCGACGTTATGCCGGCAACCGGCACCAAAGATGATTTCAGGGGAAACGAATTTACGCAGCTGGCTGAGGTTCTGGCTCATGGAAAGCCTTTTTTATTGTTTTGAAAATAAACGCCAGCCTAAAGCATCTTGTTACGAATGCAATGAGACCAATGGGTAGCCTGTCATGCCGCTTTCGCGGGCAAACCCCAATGCCGGTGTAGGAGCGAGCTTGCTCGCGATGGACCTGAGTGCGACGCGTTTATCCAGAAAATCCGCGTTACCGTTAACATCCATATCGCGAGCAAGCTCGCTCCTACAGGGATTACAGGTCGATATCCATCCCATCGAACGCCACTTCAATCCCGCGCCGCTCCAGCAGTGCGCGCTCGGCCGAGTCTTCGTCGAGGATCGGGTTGGTGTTGTTGATATGGATGAGAATCTTGCGCTGTTCGGGAAAACCCTCGAGCACCTCGAGCATTCCGCCGGGCCCGCTTTGCGGCAGATGCCCCATCTCGCTGCCGAGTTTGTCACCGACTTCACTGACGCGCATTTCATCGTCGCGCCAGAGGGTGCCGTCCACCAGCAGACAGTCGGCGCGGTGCATCCAGTCGAGCAAGTGGTCGTCGACTTGTCCAAGCCCCGGGGCGTAGAACAGGCTGCGACCGCTGCGCATGTCTTCGATAAACAACCCGATGTTGTCGCCAGGTTGTGGATTGCCGCGATGGGGCGAATACGGTGGCGCGCTGCTGCGCAAGGCAATGGCCCGCAGTCGCAGGTGGCTACAGGCGGGAATGCTGAACGGTTCGCCGCTCAAGCCGATGGGCTGCCACTGCAGCCCGCCATTCCAGTGACTCAGCATGGTGAACAACGGAAAACCGCTGCTCAGGTCCTGATGGACCATCTCGGTACACCAGACCTGATGCGGGCAGCCTTCGCGCAGGCTCAGCAAGCCGGTGCAATGGTCGATCTGGCTGTCCAGCAGGATCACCCCGGCAATCGCCGTATCACGCAACTGGCGGGCCGGTTGCAGCGGTGGGAATGATTCCAGCTGAACGCGAATGTCCGGCGAAGCGTTGCACACAATCCAGTCCACACCGTTATCGCTCAGGGCAATCGAAGACTGCGTACGCCGTTGCGCCCGCAGGCTGGCGTTACGTACGCCTGCGCAATTGCGGCAGTTGCAGTTCCATTGCGGGAAACCACCGCCAGCGGCGGAGCCAAGAATCCGGATGTGCATAGGGCAGCGCTCCAATGTGCAGGCCCCGGCCAATGCAGGGATTGGCCGGGAAAACGATCAACGGCTGGCGAAATACATGGTCACTTCAAAGCCAATACGCAGATCGGTAAACGCGGGTTTAGTCCACATGGGTCAATCCTCTTCTTATCCCGGGCAATTCCGGTAGAGGCATTAATACACGGGCTGTGGCGCGACCGAATGCTACTTTCGAAGGAGGTTGCGGGGTGCATTGGTAGGGGGTGTTGGCGGGGGTGTCAGGCAAGCCCCATTCGCGGGCTTGCCTCCTGTAGGAGCGAGCTTGCTCGCGATGAACCTGAGGACGACGCGTTCATTCAGACAGCACGCGTTATCGTTAACGTCCATCGCGAGCGAGCTCGCTCCTACAAGGGTGTCTGCTAGATCAGAAGAACCCCAACGGGTTGATGTCGTAGCTGACCAGCAGGTTTTTGGTCTGCTGGTAATGGTCGAGCATCATCTTGTGGGTTTCACGACCGACACCGGACTTTTTATAGCCGCCGAACGCGGCGTGCGCCGGGTACAGGTGGTAGCAGTTGGTCCAGACACGCCCGGCCTTGATCGCCCGGCCCATGCGGTAGGCACGGTTGATGTCACGGGTCCAGAGACCGGCGCCAAGGCCGAACTCGCTGTCGTTGGCAATCGCCAAGGCTTCGGCTTCGTCCTTGAAGGTGGTCACGCCGACCACCGGGCCGAAGATTTCTTCCTGGAACACACGCATTTTGTTGTGACCCTTGAGCAATGTTGGCTGGATGTAATAGCCGCTGGACAGGTCACCCTCAAGCCGCTCGGCAGCGCCACCGGTGAGCAGTTCAGCCCCCTCCTCCTGAGCGATTTTCAGATAGGACAGGATCTTGTCGTATTGCTGCTCGGACGCCTGGGCGCCGACCATGGTGTCGGTGTCCAGTGGATTGCCGCGCTTGATCTTGACGATTTTTTTCATCACCTCGGCCATGAACGGTTCGTAGATCGACTCCTGCACCAGCGCCCGCGACGGACAGGTGCAAACCTCGCCCTGATTGAAGAATGCCAACACCAGGCCTTCGGCGGCTTTTTCGATGAACTGCGGCTCGGCGTTCATAATGTCTTCGAAGAAAATGTTCGGCGACTTGCCGCCCAGTTCCACGGTGCTCGGAATGATGTTCTCGGCGGCGCAATGCATGATGTGCGCGCCCACCGGGGTGGAACCGGTGAAGGCGATCTTGGCGATGCGCTTGCTGGTGGCCAGGGCTTCACCGGCTTCACGACCGAAGCCCTGAACGATGTTCAAGACGCCCGCCGGCAGCAAATCAGCGATCAGTTCAGCAAACACCATGATCGACAGTGGCGTCTGCTCGGCCGGTTTGAGCACCACGCAGTTGCCGGCCGCCAGCGCCGGAGCGAGTTTCCAGGCAGCCATCAGCAGCGGGAAGTTCCACGGAATGATCTGCCCGACCACGCCCAGCGGTTCGTGGAAATGGTAGGCGGCGGTCAGTTCGTTGATTTCGGCGGCGCCGCCTTCCTGAGCACGGATGCAACCGGCGAAATAACGGAAATGGTCGGCGGCCAGCGGCACGTCGGCGTTCAGGGTTTCGCGTACGGCCTTGCCGTTGTCCCAGGTTTCGGTGACCGCAAGGATCTCCAGATTCTGTTCGATGCGCTCGGCGATTTTCAGCAGCACCAGGGAGCGGTCCTGAACCGAAGTCTTGCCCCAGGCATCGGCTGCGGCATGGGCAGCGTCCAGTGCCTTGTCGATATCGGCGGCGCTGGAGCGAGGGAACTCGGCAATCACTTCACCGGTTACCGGCGAGGTGTTGGTGAAGTATTCGCCATTGACCGGTGCGACGAACTCACCGCCGATGAAGTTGCCGTAGCGTGGTTTGAAAGACACAACGGCGCCTGGTGTTCCGGGTTGAGCATAAATCATGGTGGGCCTCTATTTGGGTCGATGCCTGTCGGGCGGACAGGCGATGAATCGATGGTAGAGAGCCCCGCGTGCCGGACGAATGCGCCGTTGGCAGGGGGATTCTCGTTATTTGGTCGTAGTTTTTGTGTGTGTGTGTGTGTAGATCGTTCCCACGCTCTGCGTGGGAATGCAGCCCGGGACGCTCCGCGTCCCAAAAGCGGACGCAGAGCGTCCGTTGAGGCATTCCCACGCGGGAGCGTGGGAACGATCATGGGCTTGCGTCAGATCAACGCTTGGCCACCACCAAGTCTTTCGGCAATTTGAAGGTCCAGAGCATGCCGCCCTGGTTGAAGTCTTTGACGCGTTTGGATCGTTCCCACGCTCCGCGTGGGAACGATCATGGGCTTGCGTCAGATCAATGCTTGGCGACCACCAAATCTTTCGGCAATTTGAAGGTCCAGAGCATCCCGCCCTGGTTGAAGTCTTTGACGCGCGTGGATCGTTCCCACGCTCTGCGTGGGAATGCAGCCCGGGACGCTCCGCGTCCCAAAAGCGGACGCAGAGCGTCCGTTGAA
>NZ_JBWKQB010000008.1:150422-181900 GCF_059418545.1 Pseudomonas sp. GW821-FHT07G10
GAGGCATTCCCACGCGGGAGCGTGGGAACGATCATGGGCTTGCGTCAGATCAATGCTTGGCCACCACCAAATCTTTCGGCAATTTGAAGGTCCAGAGCATGCCGCCCTGGTTGAAGTCTTTGACGCGCTTGGCCACTTCGCCACCCCACAATGGAACGGCGCCGCCCCAGCCGGAAAGCACCGAGATGTACTGTTCGCCGTCCATTTCCCAGGTGACGGGCGAGCCAAGCACGCCAGAACCGGTCTGGAATTCCCAGACTTTCTCGCCGGTTTTGGCGTTGAACGCTTGCAGGAAGCCCTCAGGCGTACCGGTAAAGACCAGGTTGCCCTTGGTGGTCAGCACCCCGCCCCAGAGCGGCGCGTAGTTCTTGTGACGCCAGACTTCCTTGCCGGTTTTCGGGTCGATGGCGCGCAATACGCCAATGTAGTCTTCGTTCAACGGCTTGATGGTGAAGCCGGCCCCGAGGAACGCCGCGCCTTTCTTGTAGGCGATACCTTCGTTCCAGATGTCCATGCCCCACTCATTGGACGGTACATAGAACAGACCGGTGTCCTTGTTGTAGGCCATCGGCATCCAGTTCTTCGCCCCGAGGAAGGCCGGCGCGACGAACACTGAGCTGCCCTTGGCTTCGCTGCCCGGAGCGCCCGGACGGCTGGCCTCGTTGTAGACAGGTCGACCATCCTTGTCCAGACCGCTGGCCCAGGTGATCTTGTCAACAAACGGAAAACCACGGATGAACTTGCCGTTGGTGCGATCGAGCACGTAGAAGAACCCGTTACGGTCGGCCGTCGCCGCGGCTTTGATTTCTTTACCGCCTTCGGTGTAGTTGAAGGACACCAGTTCGTTGACCCCGTCATAGTCCCAACCGTCGTGAGGGGTGCTCTGGAAGTGCCATTTGATGGTGCCGTCATCCGGGTTCAGCGCCAGACGCGATGACGAATAGAGGTTGTCGCCCGGGCGCAGGTGCGAGTTCCAGGGCGCCGGGTTGCCGGTGCCGAACAGCAGCAGGTTGGTTTCCGGGTCGTAGTAGCCACCCAGCCAAGGTGCAGCACCGCCGGTTTTCCAGAGATCGCCCGGCCAGGTCTTGCCCGCTTCACCGCCGGAAATGCCGCTCTCGATCGCTTTGCCGTCCTTGTAGACGTAACCCATGTGGCCTTCTACAGTCGGCCGGGTCCAGAGCAAATCGCCATTTTTCGGGTCATAGGCCGAGATCTTGCCGACCACCCCGAACTCACCACCGGCCACCCCGGTAATCAGTTTGCCGTTGATCACCAACGGCGCTGCGCTGATGGAGTAGCCTTCTTTATGGTCGGCGACTTGCTTGCTCCAGACCACCTTACCCGTGTTCTTGTTCAGGGCCACGAGCTTGGCGTCGAGGGTGCCGAAAAACACCAGATCGCCGTACAGCGCGACACCTCGGTTGATCACGTCGCAGCAGGGGCGAATATCATCGGGCAGGCGCGCATCGTATTGCCAAAGCTTCTTGCCAGTGCGTGCATCCACCGCGAACACTCGCGAGTAAGAGCCGGTCATGTACAACACGCCGTCCTTGACCAATGGCTGCGCCTGCTGACCACGCTGTTTCTCGCCACCGAAGGAAAAGGCCCAGACCGGTCGCAACTCTTTCACGTTGTCGACGTTGAGGGTATCCAGCGGACTGTAGCGCTGGCCCTGGACACCCAGACCGTTGGTGACGATCTGCTCCGGGTTTTTCGGGTCCTGGAGGATGTCTTGATCGGTGACTGCGGCCAGGGCCGAGCCGGACAACAGCATGGCGCTGAGCAGCACGCTCAAGGCGAAGGGTTGGCGACGTGCGGGTTGGGTCATGACGGCTACCTCTGCGGTTTTTGTTGTACCCGGGAAATTTTCCCGGTCTGGTGCAGATTCTTGGTCGCCGCCGTCCTGCCAACAATTGCCCGCAGTGCGGAGTTTTCTAGTTCCTTGGTACAAGGAACTGTAGGAGCCGAGCTTGCTCGCGATGGACGTTAACGATAACGCGTGTTTTCTGAATAAACGCGCCGCCCTTGAGTCAATCGCGAGCAAGCTCGCTCCTACAGGGGGGTGCATTACCGAGAGTTGTTATCCACCCGCTTCATCTGCCCACGCTCATAGCGCGGATACAAATGGCTGACGCTGCGGATCAGTTCATAGCGGCTCAGGCTGATACCCGCGAAGCGCTCGGGAATCGGGCTGCGGATCATCTCGCCCATTTCGCTGCCATTGGCGGCACCCTCGCGCATCAACCGGTCGAGCCAGCCGAGGTAGTCGCGCATCTGCACGAAGGGTTTGTGGTCGGTGGCAACCGGGCCGTGGCCGGGCACGATCTGTTTCCATGGCAGGGCTTCGAGCTGATCGATATCCGCTTGCCACACTTCCAGTCCCGGGGAGTTAGGCGTGGTCAGGGCTCGCTCGTAAAACACCAGATCACCGGCAAACAACACACCGGTTTTCTCATCGAGGATCGCAAGATCGGCGCCGGTATGCCCGCGCAGCCCCAACAGACGCAACGGGTGACCACCGATGTTCAGGAGGCCGGGCGTTATCTCCTGGGTTGGCAACACCACCTCGGTGCCGCGCATCCAGTCGCCCACCAGTCGATACATGTTCTCGGCCATGGCATCGCCTTGCTGTCGCAACAACCCGGTAGTACCGGCCAGAGCACCGATGGGAACATCGCTGAACGCCTGGTTGCCCAGCACATGATCGGGATGATGGTGCGTCAACAAGACCTCAATCAGCGGTTTATCGGTGGTTGTGGCAATCGCTTTACGCAAGGCTTCGCCGTAGCGCTTCGACGGTCCGGTATCAATCACTACGACCCCGCGCTCAGTGACGATAAACGCGGTATTGACGATATTGCCGCCGTTGCCCTTGGCGAAATTGTCGGTGCTGCCTTCCAGCAGCCAGGTGTCCTCGGCGATCTGCCGGGGTTTGAGTTGATAGTCGAAGTCCGCCAGGGCTGGCAGGCTCAGACTCAGACATAACAGCAGCATCCAGCGCATGGCGCTCTCCTCTGATCAGGGAATCGCCGCATAGAATTCATTGCCGCTGTTATCGCGCAGCAACAGACGCGTCTGCCCTGCTCCTTCAATGTCAAAAGCCAGGTTCGGGTTCTCGCTGACCGCCGGGAACAGTTCAAGACTGGCCAGCACCTTGCCGCCGTCATCGCGCAACTCGGCATGGTTAAGGAAGAACTCCGGAATACCGCTGACCATGCCGTTATCCATCGGATGCGCCACCTGCACTCGCAGGCGACTGAACCCGCCGCGCGGATAACGCCCGCCAAGGACTTCGCCGATATGCTCCTCCCAGCCCGGCCGGGTGCGCACCACGCTGGGCGCCGTGCAGCCACCGCCAGCGGCGTCGATCAGGGTCGAGCCGACATGCCAGAGCCCGTCGCGGGTCAGCACCGCTGCACGCAACGGCGTGGCCTGTTCGATACGGATGCGAATCGACAGCCAGGGCAACACCTGCTCCCCCGGCTGAAAATCGACGATTTTCGGCAACGGGTTGAGCTCGGCCCAGGCGAGAATCTTCACCACCTCACCCTTGAACACCCGCGCGTCGATTTCCAGCGGCACCTGCCGGGCATCCTCGGCGAACGGCGGCGCCAGCAGCTTGACCCGGTCATCGAACACGAACGGCGCATCGCCAAGCATCTGTTTGTGATAAAAGGCCCACATCACCGAAGGCACCGGATCCTTGCCCGGAACGACCTCGATGGCCTGCGCCGCCAATGGCAGCCAGCAGACCAACAGACAACTCGCTCGCCAGTTCATCGCCCGCTCCTATTGATACATCTGCGGTACTTCATAGCGCAGCCCGTACCCGGCATAGATCGCCTTGAGCGTACCGTCGCGGATCAGCCCTTCCAGAGCTTCTTCCACGGCATAGGCCAGTTGGCGATTGCTTTCATGCACCGCCATGCCAATCTCCCAGAGCTGTTTACCCATGTTCGGGTAGGCGTTTTGCGCCAGCGCCAATTGCGGGTCCTTTGCCAGATGCAGTTGCCAGTCGATCTCGCCGCGCATTGCCATCACCGCATCCACCTCTGCGGCCTTCATTGCGGCAAAGGCTTGCGGCACGCCGGGGTAATGGTGGGTCCTGGCGCTGAGCATGCCGTTGAACACCGAGGTCAGGTAGAACGACGGCACACTGTCCACTTCGACGCCGATGGGGTGGTGTTCGAACACCGCGACGCTGCCCACCGAGTCGAGTCGGCGGCGGTCATACGCGACTTGCCAGGATTCGTTCTGGTAAGGGCCGAACATCACCACATGGCCGTTTTCCAGCTCGCCGAATTCATTGCGTTTTTGTGCGTAATCGCGGTCGTAAGGCACGCGCATCATCAAGTCAGCCAACTGCTGGTTGCGCAGCTGATTGCCGCGCCAGATGTAGTCGCGCAGATCGTCGTCGAGCTTCTCGCCCGCTGGCGCCCAGATCAGCGCCAGGCGCACCCCGAGGGCTTTGGCCAACGCCTGCGCAAGCTCCACATCGACGCCCCGCGGCTGGCCGCCGTCTTCAAAGCTGTAGGGTGCGAAATCCTTGTAGACCGCAACCTTCAGCTCGCCCGCGGCGATCATCTGGTCGAAGTTGCGCACCTGCGCCTGCACCGTCTGGCAGCACAGCAGCACAACGGTGAAAACCACGGTGAGCAGGCGCATGGGTTACTCCTCGACGTGCACGCTGTCCAGGTAGGTGCGTACTGCCCACAAGGCTTCCTGACTCAAGTAGTCGGCCATTTTCGGCATGTAGACACGACCATCGCGGACCGCGCCATGACGCACGCGCTCGACGAACCACTCATCCCCGGCGTCGCCGACATCGAGTTTGCGAAGGTCCGGTGCAATACCCCCGGACTTGGCTTCCAGGCCATGGCAAGCGGCGCAATTCTGGTTATAGGCCGAGGAGCCGATTTCCAGCGCCTTGTCGTGTTCCGGGGAGGTGCGATAGGGGTTCACCGCAGCCCAGCCATCACCATCAACCTGTACCCCGGCGTCCTTGATCGGTGTCAGGCCTTTGGTTTCCACGGCTTGCGGCACGACGTTGCCGTGGGCCATTGCCGAACCCGCGCTGATCAAACCGGCCAGCAGCCCGGCGGCAAGCATGGCGTTGCGTATTGTTGTCATTGTTATGCCCTCAAGATTGCACGCAAAACCTCTCTGCAGAGGCTATGCCGCCATCTTAAGAACTGGCTTCGGTGAGCCGTATGCTGCTTTGGTTGTCGCCCTCTACTCCCTTGGTAGTAGGGCTTGCGGCGAGGGCCTGAAGCATGTGATCGATCCCACGCTCTGCGCGGGAATGCAGCCCGTGACGCTGCGCGTCACTGCCGAAGCGGACGCAGAGCGTCCAGTGAGGCATTCCCACGCGGGAGCGTGGGAACGATCATTTCTGGCTTCGCGCATTCATGCCTGGTGCCCCGTTATTGCCATGCTAAAAGCCCCGCGCATGCTTTGAGTTACTACCTTGGTACCAGCCCACCGATACTTTCTGCATATTTCCCCGCACCCCGTCACTTCCTATGCTGGCGCTACCTGTAGTGGAGTGCCCTATGCGCCAGCTTGTCGGTTACGCCTTGTTCTACCTGCTGGCGATTGCCAGCGCCGCGTTGCTGGCGACCCAAAGCCAGGCGCAGGATGCCGGGTTGCAGGTCCGCATCGGCTACCTGGGCTATCGGCCCGATCCCGGCCCGCTGCTGTCGAACATCATTCCCGAACCCACCGACGCAGGGCTGCGCGGTGCCGAGCTGGCGATAACCGACAGCAACAGCACCGGGCGTTTTCTCAATCACAGCTACAGCCTGGTCAGCGCCAGCGTCGACAGTCCCGACGCCTTGCTCGACGCAGCGAAGGTCCAGCACGACCAAGGCCTGCGGTTGTTCGTGGTGAATGCGCCGGCCGACAGCCTGCGCCAGCTCAGCGCCGCCCTGCCCGACAGCCTGCTATTCAATGCCGGCAGTGCCGACGACAATCTGCGCAGCACCGACTGCCTGGCGAATGTGCTGCATAGCCTGCCGAGCCGGGCGATGCTCGCCGATGCACTGGCGCAATTTCTGGTGGTGCGTAAATGGCAGCGCCTGCTGCTGATTGTCGGCCCGACCCCGGATGACCAGGCTTATGCCGCCGCACTTCGGCGCGCGGCGAAACACTTCGGGTTGCAGATCGTCGCAGAGAAACCCTGGTCCTTTGATAATGACCAACGCCGCAGTGCCCAGGCCGACATGCCGCTGTTCACCCAGACGGCTGAATACGACGTAGTGCTGGTGGCCGATGAGCGCGGCGACTTTGGCGAGTACCTGCCCTACCAGACCTGGTACCCGCGGCCGGTCGCCGGCACCCAGGGCCTGACCCCGACGGGGTGGCACAAAACCGTGGAAACCTACGGTGCCGCGCAGTTGCAAAAACGCTTCGAGGCCATGGCCGGACGCTGGATGAACGACCGTGATTTCGCCGCCTGGATTGCCGTGCGCAGTGTCGCCAGCGCCGTGAGCAAATTGCGCCAAACCGATGCCCAGGCGATTCGCCAACTGGAGCTCAGTGATCAGTTGCCGCTGGATGGTTTCAAGGGCCGCAAGCTCAGCTATCGCCCGTGGAATGGCCAGTTACGGCAACCGATACCGATCGTTCAGCCCCGGGCTCTGGTCAGCACCTCGCCGCAAGACGGCTTCCTGCACCCCGTCAACGAAATGGACAGCCTGGGCTATGACAAGCCCGAAGTGACCTGCCGCTTTCCCTGATTCCCACAACGACAACAACAAGGAACCTGCCATGCGCCGCACCCTGCTTGCATCCGCCTTACTGCTCGCCACCGCGCCCGTGCTGGCGAGTACCGCCTGGGTTTCCAACGAAAAGGACAACAGCCTGAGCCTGATCGACATGCAGACCCTGCAAGTCACCGACACCCTGTCGGTCGGTCAGCGTCCACGCGGTCTGCTGCTGTCCCATGACAGCAAGCTGCTGTACATCTGCGCCAGCGACTCGGACCGGGTCCAGGTGATGGACGTCGCCACCCGCAAGATCATCAAGGAACTGCCCTCCGGCAAAGACCCGGAGCAATTCGCCCTGCATCCCAATAACCGTTGGCTGTACGTATCCAACGAGGACGATGCGCTGGTCACGGTGATCGACACTGAAACCTCCAAGGTGCTTGCCCAGGTCAACGTCGGCGTCGAGCCGGAAGGCATGGCAGTCAGCCCCGACGGCAAATGGGCGGTGAACACCAGTGAAACCACCAACATGTTGCACTGGATCGACACCAGCACTCAGACCCTGGCCGACAGCACCCTGGTGGATCAGCGACCGCGCTTCGTCGAGTTCAGTCAGGATGGCTCGCGGCTCTGGGCCTCGGCCGAGATTGGCGGAACTGTGACGATTCTCGACGTGGCGACCCGGAAAATTCTCAAGACCTTGAAGTTCCAGATCAAAGGCGTGCACCCGGACAAGGTCCAGCCGGTTGGCGTCAAACTCAGCGCTGACGGTAAATACGCTTTCGTTGCCTTGGGCCCTGCCAACCATGTCGCGGTGGTCGATGCCAAAACCTTAGAGATTCTCGACTACCTGCTGGTGGGCCGTCGGGTCTGGCAGATGGCGTTTACCCCGGATCAGAGTCAGTTGCTGGCCACCAATGGCGTCAGCGGCGATGTGTCAGTGATCGATGTAAACAGCCTCAAGGTCATCAAGTCGGTCAAGGTCGGCCGTTATCCCTGGGGCGTGGTGGTGACCCAATGAACGCCCTGGAAGTGACTGACCTGAGCTTCGCCTACGGCCCCCGTGAGGCATTGCGCCACGTGACGTTCAGCCTGCTGCCTGGGCGTTTCGCCGCATTGTTGGGGCCAAACGGCGCCGGAAAATCGACCCTGATCGCCCTGCTGACGCGATTGTATGACGTGCAGCGCGGTGACATCCGGGTTGGCGGTCACTCCCTGCGCAGCACCCCGCGTCCGGCCTTGCGCCAACTGGGTGTGGTGTTTCAACAGAGCACGCTGGACCTGGACCTCAGCGTCGAACAGAACCTGCGTTATCACGCAGCGTTGCACGGGTTGTCCCGTCGCCAGGCCCAGGCGCGGGTCGAGGCCGAACTGGCGCGCCAGGCACTGACCGAGCGGCGCCGTGAGCGCGTCCGCGAACTCAATGGCGGCCACCGTCGTCGAGTGGAAATTGCCCGGGCACTGCTGCATGAGCCGCGCCTGTTGTTGCTCGATGAAGCCAGCGTCGGTCTCGATCCGGCCAGCCGCCTGGCACTTAACCAACACATTCGCAGCCTGTGCCGCGACCACGGTATCAGCGTGCTCTGGACCACCCATCTGCTGGACGAAGTGCAAGCCCGTGATGACCTGCTGATTCTGCATCAAGGGCGCCTCGTGGCCAGCGGCCAGGCCGATGCCCTGAGTCTCGAACACGGCGGTGACCTGACGTCGGCGTTCCAGCGCCTGACCACTTCAACGGCTTCGGGAGTCGCAGTTCGATGAACGCTTATTGGCAGTGTTTCAGCGGTATCGTGCTGCGCGAGTGGCTGCGTTTTATCTTGCAGCGCACGCGTTTTCTCAGTGCGCTGGTGCGCCCTCTGCTGTGGCTGCTGGTGTTCGCCGCGGGTTTCCGGGCGGCGCTGGGCATCGCCATCATCGAGCCCTATGACACCTACATTCCGTACGAGGTCTACATCATCCCCGGTCTGGCCTGCATGATCCTGCTGTTCAACGGCATGCAGGGTTCGCTGTCGATGGTCTATGACCGGGAAATGGGCAGCATGCGGGTGTTGCTGACCAGCCCCCTGCCCCGGGCCTTTCTGTTGAGCAGCAAATTGCTGGCGACCTCTCTGATCTCACTGCTGCAGGTCTATGCCTTTCTCGCCATCGCCTGGGTCTACGGCGTGCAACCACCTGCTTTCGGGTTGGTTGCCGCGCTGCCGGCGTTGCTGCTGGTGGCGTTGATGCTCAGTGCGCTGGGGCTGTTGCTGTCCAATGCCATCCGCCAACTGGAGAACTTCGCCGGGGTGATGAATTTCGTGATCTTCCCTCTGTTTTTCCTGTCCTCGGCGCTGTACCCGCTGTGGAAAATGCGCGAAGCCAGTGAGTGGCTGTTTTGGCTCTGCGCCCTCAACCCGTTCACCCATGCGGTGGAATTGGTGCGTTTTGCCTTGTACCAGCGCTTTAACCTGATGGCTTTGGTGGTTTGTCTGGGGTTGACGCTGCTGTTTTCGCTGCTGGCGGTGCTGACCTTCAATCCGCAGCATGCGGCGGTACGACGGGCCGGCTGATCCAAAACCTGTAGGAGCGAGCTTGCTCGCGATGGCAGCGACGCGGTACATCTGAAAAACCGCGCTGCCTGCATCGCGAGCAAGCTCGCTCCTACAGAGGTTTGGTGTCGCCCTCCCGAACGCAAAAATTACTACTTTAGTACGGGTTTCCCTGTCTATCGTCGCATTCACAAAGCACCAGCACTGGCATGTAATGGGTCTATAACAAGAAGGACCAAACCCTATGCTGCGTGCCCCGCGTTATCTGCTCTGCCCGCCCCTTGCAGCCTTGTCGCTGAGCCTGTTGCTGGGTGTCGCGCAGGCCGAAACACCGCTGTTTTCCCCTGAAGGCTATCGCACCAGCCTCTACCGCAGCCCGACGCCGAATCATGTGGACGGTGCCAGAATCATTGACACCGAGAGCCTGAAAGCCCTGTTGACGCAAATACCCAGGCCGGTACTGATCGACGTCTATCGTCGGCAATGGCTTGAGGGGCGGTTCATCGAAGACCAACCGCATGCCAACCTTCCCGGCAGCCACTGGCTGGCCAACACCGGTGATGGTGAACTGAGCCAGCAAGTGCAGGACTACTTCGCGCGCAACTTGCAAAAGGCTACGGCCGGACGCGAGGATCAGCCATTGGTGTTCTATTGCCGCGCCGATTGCTGGCTGAGCTGGAACGCGGTAAAACGCGCCACCGCGATGGGCTATAAAGCTGTGTATTGGTACCGTGACGGGCTGGATGCCTGGGAAGCGGCGAACCTGCCAGTGGAACCGTCCCGGCCCGAGCCTTTTCCCTGACCCGCCAGGCTGCGTGCCCCCGCCACACCATAATCAAAATAACGAGGTGTAAGGCCATGTACAAAATTCTGATTGCCGACGATCACCCACTGTTTCGCGAAGCCATTCATAACGTCATCAGCGACGGTTTCCCTGGCAGCGAGGTCATGGAAACCGCCGACCTGGACAGCGCCCTGGAACTGACGCAACAGCATGACGATCTGGACCTGATCCTGCTTGATCTGAACATGCCGGGCATGCACGGTCTCAACGGTCTGATCAATCTGCGCAACGAGGCACCGACCATTCCGGTGGTGATTGTCTCCGCCGAGCAGGACAAGCAGGTCGTGCTGCAAGCCATTACCTACGGTGCGGTGGGTTTCATCACCAAATCCTCCCCCCGCTCACAAATGACCGAGGCTATCCAGCAGATTCTGAACGGCAACGTTTACCTGCCCTCAGACATCATTCGCACGCAAAAAACCGGGACACGGCGCAGCATGAATGACACGCCGAATTTCCCGCCGGAACTGCTTCAGGCCCTGACCCGCAAGCAGCTGTTGGTGCTGGAACGCATGACCAAGGGCGAATCGAACAAACAGATCGCCTATTCCCTGGAAATTGCCGAAACCACGGTAAAGGCCCACGTCTCGGCGATCCTGCGCAAACTCAACGTGCACAACCGGGTGCAGGCGATTCTCAGCGCCGGCGATATTGATTTTGCGGCGTATTTGCGGCGCTGACATTTCACTCAAAGGTCTGTGATAACCCTGTAGGAGCGCAGCTTGCTCGCGATATGGACGTTAACGAAAACGCGTGTTTTCTGAATAAACACAGCGCCCTTGAGTCCATCGCGAGCAAGCTGCGCTCCTACAGGGGCAGGGCAATGCCCCACCACACGTTACGCGGCGCGTCTCACAGTCGACCCAACAAATGACTGATCGCCATCTTCAGCTTCATCGGCCGTACCGGTTTGTGCATCAAGGTATGGCCCAGCTCACGCATTTGCAGCCTCAGTTCATTGCTGTAGTTGGCGGTGATCATCAGGGCCGGCAAAGGTGATGCACGCCGGGCATTGATCAGCGCCACGGCATCGACGCCGTTTTTGCCATGGTCCAGGTGGTAGTCGGCGATCAGCAGTTCAGCCTCGGCGTGGTAGTTGTCTACCTGGCGCGCCAGGTCTTCTTCCGAGAGTGCCGTCACCACGTGGCAGCCCCAACTTTCCAGCAGCGTGCGCATTCCTGCGCAAATCGCCGCGTCATTGTCCAGCACCCAGATCCGCGCCCCGTGCAAGCGCTCCAGCATCGGTTCGCTTATGGGCAACTGCGGCGCAACCTTCGGTGCACTGTGGGTCAGTGGCACCTCGACGGCAAACATCGAACCCTTGCCCGGCCAGGAGCGCACGGTGATCCGGTGCCCGAGAATGCCGGCGATTTTTTCGACGATCGCCAGACCCAACCCTAAACCACGATCCTGATTCGGCCGCTGCACATCGCCGCGTTTGAACTCCTGAAAAATCTCTTCCAGCCTGTTGTCCTCGATGCCCATCCCGCTGTCCCAGACTTCAATCGACAACCGCTGACGATGCCGGCGACAGCCCAGCACCACGCGGCCACGGACGGTGTAACGAATGGCGTTGCTCAACAGGTTGCGCAAAATCCGTGCGAGCAACTGAATGTCGCTGCGCACCAGCGCCGAACTGGCCACGAAGTGCAGTTGCAGGCCTTCGCTGCGGGCCACCTGGGCGTACTCGACCGCCAGGTTTTCCAGCAACTCGCTGAGGGCAAACGGTGCGATATCGGCCTTGATCACTCCGGCATCGAGCTTGGAGATATCCACCAATGTACCCAGTAGATTCTCCACGTCCTCCAATGAGTTGCTGACGTTGCGCACCAGAGCGGCGTTGGCCACCGGTTCGCGGCGTTCGAGCAGCGCGCTGGTGAACAGCCGCGCGGCGTTAAGCGGTTGCAACAGGTCGTGGCTGACTGCGGCGAGAAATTTGGTTTTCGACAGGTTGGCCTGTTCCGCCTCCAGCTTTGCCTCACGCAATCGCGATTCGACGCGACTGCGCTCATCGATCTCGCGCAGCAATTGACCATTGAGGGTGGTCAGCTCGGCGGTGCGCTCGCGAACCCGCACTTCAAGGTTCTGATAAGCCTGATGCAGCGCCTCGGCGGTGCGTCGGCGCTCGGTGATGTCGCGGATCAACACAAAAATTCCCACCACCTCGCCAGTAGCCAAGCGGTTCGGCACGTAGGAGCGCAGCATGTAGCGCTCCTGATTGTTGATGTTGGTTTCCGGGAACTCGAACGTCACACTCTCTCCGGCCAGCGCCCGCGCCACATAGGATTCCAGACGCTGGTAATGCTCTTCGCTGTGGACCTCGCGCAGGCTCTGGCCGAGCATCACGCCGCGTGGCCAGCAGTACCATTGTTCATAGACCTTGTTGGTGAATTCGTAGACCAGATCGGCATTCAGGTAAGCGATCAGCGCTGGCACATGGTCAGTGATCAGGCGAATCCAGCGTTCGCTCTCGCTGAGGGCTTCGGCGTGCTGGTAACGCTCGGTGATGTCGGTGAATGTGTTGACGAAACCGCCGGTCGGCAACGGATGAGTGCGGATTTCCAGCACTCGCCCATCGTAGAGCCGCTGTTCGCACTCATGGACGATCCGCCCGTTGGCATCGCGGCTGGCAGGGGTCAGCAGGCTTAACTCGCTGTCGCCAATCACTTCGGTAAACAGCCGATGGGCCGCCACCGGCGCCAGGCCGCTCAACTCGAGGAATCGACGATTCCATAACTCCAGCACGCCCTCGGCGTTAACCATCGCCACGCCCTGAGACAGGTTGTCGACGGCGCGCTGCAGCAGGTGGGATTTTTGCGCGACAGCCTGCTCACGGCGCACGGTTTCGCTGAGTTTGACTTCGGTGATATCGGTGAAGAGGATCACCCGCCCGCCTTCCTGAGTCGGCCGTTCACTGACCTGCAACCAGCGACCGTTATGCAACCGGTAAAGCAAATGTTCATCGGCATGCCCTCGCGGCTCTTCGTTGAACAGGCCGGTGCCGGTCATCAACCGCTTGACCTCGGCCAGCCGCATCCCGGCAATGATCCGTATCCGGCTATTGGCCCAGAACGCCTTGAAGCGGCTGTTGAACAGCACAATGCGCTGATTTTCATCGAACAACACGAAGGCGTCGGAGATGCTTTCGATCGCATCGATCAGGTGCCGGTGAGCGGTTTCCGCCCGCAGCCGGGCTTCGCTGAGCAGATGATTGCCGGCCTTGAGTTCAGCCATCGCCTGATTCAGCGCATCGGTGCGCTCGCGCACCTGTTCGGCCAGCACCACCGAATGCTGAAACGCCGAATACGGATCGTTGCCACGGGTCCCCCCGGATTCGATCCGTTCGATCAGCGCGCCGTTGATCCGTTGCAGCTTGCGGTTTTCATGCTGCAACCGGGCGATCTGCTCGTAGAGATCAGCGGCTGACTGGGGGCCGGCTTCGAGCAATGGCAACGCCGGTGAAGGTCTGGTTGATGTGCATGCCATTGAACTGTTCTCCGTAGGTGTTGAAGCCCATCACCCGCTGCTCGCGCAGGAAGGCGCCGATTTGCTCAAGGCTGCCGTTGTCTTCGAGCTCAAGACGCCTGAGGAAACAGTCACAACCGATCGTCAGCAGTAGCGTGCCAAGACGCGCCTCAAGGCCTTCGAACAGCGTCTGCAAGTTCGGCAATAGCGGCCCGGGGGTCATGGCGGTGAGCACGATGCCGTTTTCCACTGCGCAATAGAAACTCAGGCTCAGGTCCGGGTGCACCTGCTGAATGGCCCTGACGTAGTACTGCTCATTGATGCGCACCGCCAGTGGATGGGCGGCGAACACCCGGTGATCGAGCTCGGCCACCGGTACGCCGATATGTCGGGCGTATTCCTCGGCGGCAGGCTCGGCATTGAGCTCGTAGACCCGGCGCGAGGCGCTATCGGCACGGGTGACCACCAGCTTCTCTTCGCGCGGCAGGATGTGATGGGTGGTGAAAACCTCGAAGTCCAGCCAGGTATTGACCAGCACCACCACCGCAGCACCGCTGTGGAACTCGCCGCCAAAATACACATGGGTATGGGTCAGGTAGTTGTCATCGCCGGCCGAGCCGCCGAAATGCGGGATGTCGCCGAGGGCTGCGCTCAGCGCCGCAAGGACCATTTCCTCGCGACTGGACAGGCCATCGAGCAAGGTCAGCGCGAAACTGTTGCCCTTGATCGGCGCCAGGGTATTGCTGCGACAGTCGCCCACCAGACGTTCGACCATTTGCTGGGCATCGATCAGGCTCAAATGCTCCATCTGATCGATCAGCTCGATGGCGATGGAAAAATGCCGGTGATCGAAACCCACCGCGGTGATGCAGCCCCGGCCATAGCCATTGGGAGTGATTTCTCCGGCGCTGGTACAACCCACCAGGCGGATTCCGCCAAAGCTCCGTTGCAAGGCCGGGCCCAGGGCCTGCAAGTCGTACTCGGCGGAACAAAAGAACAGTACGAAACCCAAATGCGGATGCAGCAGTTGCCGCGCCAGATCCTGGGCGGCCTCCTGAGCATCGCAGGCCTGGGACATTGCACTGACGACGCCATCGGCCTGGCCCTGTTGCATATTCGCCTCCCGCAGGTGCGCTGTCTGAGCCATGAGTGTACGAAGCCAGCGACGTGGCCCGTATGCTACTTGGGTAGCGGGTAGGCGGTTCCATGGGATGAAGTGCGGGTGGCTGCTGATAGAAATGTATCGGTCTGGCGCCTATCTCTGTGGGAGCGAGCTTGCTCCGGGCGGCGTTCCGACGATGGACTCAAGGGCGGCGCGTTTATTCAGAAAACACGCGTTCTCGTTAACGTCCATCGCGAGCAATCGAGCGTCGACCGGCTGCTCCTACACGGGGCAGCGTTCGCTTAACTGACTGGCATTGGGGCAAGCCCCCTCGCCACAGGTTCCGCAAACCCGAGATCAACTGAATGGTCCTTTACCTAGCAGTTCTGCTAGTAGACAGACGCTGAACAAACTTCGAAGCTGAACACCCTGCATCAAGGACTGTCAGGAGTTCAGCTCATGCCTCCCAATACTGAAAACTTGCTCTGCCGTATCGACATAGAAAAGATTAAAGCCGAAGCCAGGCAGGCCCGTGAAGATGAGCTGAATCGCTCTGCTGCCATGGCAATGCAGCAGGCACAGAACAACTTGCAATCCGAGCTGCAAACATCGATGCCATTTATTAGAGCTGTTGTCGAAGTCTCTAGCATTTGCATCGAATAACCCGACGGTGCGCATTATTGATCCAATGGGATATAGTTTTAAACGTCTGACTTACCAACATTAATCAACCAAAAAATGGGCGTCCCTGACATACACAGTCTGCTCAGGTCGCCCGTTTTTTTCTTTATGGCGCCATCTGCGCCCGCAGTCGTCGTCCGATCACGTCCATCAGATCGCAGCCGTCGCGCAGCGGGATGGCGAGGACTCGGGCGAAGTCGTGCAGGACCACGGCGTCGGAGCGAATCTCTTCGCGCATGACGAGGTTTTCCAGGAGTTGGGTGACGGCGCGGATGCGGTAGTCAGCGGTTTCGTGCAGTACGTCGAGGGGCGCTTCGGTGTCGATCAACAGGGCGTGGAAATCGTTGTCGACTCCAGTGATTGGCATGTATCGATTCATGGGTAAAACCTCGGTCAAATTGTCTGAGGCCACCACTCAATCGTCGCCAAACGAAGGGGTGGCAGCTGTACGCAGGTTGGCGAACCGGGACCGAGTTCCGGCAGACCCGAAGGTCTCCCGCGCACAGCTGCCATAAGACAGCTTTGCGGGTACGAACCCCCCTGCAAGTAAGCAGAGAGCTTTCGCACACGGTCAACGGGTCGCCAAACCCGATCGCCATATGGGCGACGGGCGGACTATAAGCTTCATCTTTAGAGCGTTGCAAGGCATTGATGTGATGGGATTTCCGAGGCTGGCGTAGGACCTGTCGAAGGCGGCGTTCGGCTCATGTAGCAGCTGCCGAGCCTGCGAGGCTGCGTTCGGCTGCGCAGCAGTCGTAAATCCTGATTCCACGGTTTGTCTGAAAGACCGCAGTGCCTGATTTTACGGCTGCTGCGCAGCCGAACGCAGCCTCGCGGGCTCGGCAGCTGCTACGGGGGGGATGTGCGGAGTCAGAGATTCCTTATCGGCACCGCGCCGCGATGCGCGCAGCGCGGGCAGATCCGGTCGGGTTACCAGGTCAACACCGCTCCCACTGCAAAGGTATCGGTGTGTTCATTTTGGGCAATGGTGTCGTGCCCGTTGATTTTGAATTGGTTGTACTCGGCCACCAGCTTGAGGTTGTCATTGACGTCATGGAACAGCGCTATCCCCCGAGTGTTGTAGTCCGCACCACTGCCGACCACGCCGTTGCCATCGTCGTTGGTCTTGCCATAGGACAGCGCGAGGCGGTTTTTACCGAGCTTGTAGGAGCCCTGTAGCAGATAGCCGTCGCTATCGACTTCGCGCAACGTCGCTTTGCCGGCGTTGTTGGTAAAGAACGGGTTGATGCCCTTGGCCTGGAAGCCCGAGCCGGTCAGGGACAAACCGCCCATCTTCGCCTGCACGCCGTAACCGACGCCTTTTGAGGTGACTGATTTGACCGTGGAGTCGGTGTTGTCCGAGGTCTGGTAACTGCCGTTGACCCAGCTGTAGATCTTCGCCCCGGCGACATCGAACTGGTAGGTGATCTCGCTCTCGGTCCGTGGGTTTTTCTGATAGGCCTTGCCCAGTGCGCTGCTGTCGTTGGTGTCCACCGGATCCATGATCCCTACCGCAACCCGCAAGCCGTCCATGACCGGTGTGCGGTAGGTGATTTGCGAGGTGGGAAACGGGTACGGGTAACCGGTGCCAATGTTGCCGAACGACACCCCGCCGCCATCCACCAGCCCCAGGCTGTCACTGACCTGGCCGTAACCGGCAAGCATTTCGTCGAGCAGGATGTTGGAGCGAGCGAACAGGCCGAAGTCTTTACCGATCAGCACTTCACCCCACTCGGGGTTGGCGACGGTGCCGTAGAACTGGCGTACATCGATGGCGGTGTCGGTGCCGTTGGTTTGACTGTCGTTGATGGTTACCCAGAACGACGCCCGCCCCCCGAGCTTCAAGTCGTCGACTTGCTTGCCCATGTTGAAGCCCAGGTAGTTGGGCAAGAAGCCCATCTTCACTCGCGCCTGGCGCCGATCGAATTGATCGCCGGCGCGGTCGACTTTGCTGTTGACGTAAAAGGCGTTGATGTAGCCATCGGTGGAGAACGTGGTCTGATCCTTGTCGTATAGCATGATTTCGGCTTCGGCCATCGAACTGACGCCCAAGGTCGAAAAGCTGACAATCAAGGCAGGCAAGAAGCAGTGCTGGAATTTCTTATTGTTGTGCATGGCGCGCTCCGCAAACGGGGGACGAAATGTCGGAGGCGATTATCAAAAGGCGGTGCGCCGGCTTATATGCTGCCTTGGCGGCAATAGGCAGGTGCTTTGGATTGGGCGGGAGCGGCCCGGAAAATTCGGTGTAAGACCGGGTTGCCAAGAGGTAAGAGACTTAAGGCTTGCACGGGCTCGCCAATGGGATGACCGACTAACCCGTCGCCGCTCCCCGTAGCAGCCTTCGGCAGCTGCTACGGAAACCATCACCAATGCCAGTTTTCTGTCAAATATTGACTTAATGACAGAAAACATTCACCTTCTGCTCCAAGCGCTGAATAACAACAGGAAACAGCCTTGAGCCAGCCCATCAAACAACGTCTTGAAAGTAGCCTGTCGACCGCCTCCGCCTCGGGCCGGGCGATCGCCAATTACATGCTGGCCAACCTCTACGAGTTACCGTTCCAGACCTCGGCCGATATCGCCGCCAGGCTGGGCGTCAGCGAGTCCACCGTCGGGCGCTTCTGCCGCTCCATCGGTTACAGCCATTTCAAAGACCTGAAAAACGACCTGAAAGTCGACCTGGGCGAAGGTCCGTGGCTGGTGGGTGACCGTTTGCAGGAGTTCCGTCAGCAGTCCAGCCAGAGCCCTGAAGGCTTGCCGCGCAGCTTCGAACTGGAAGTCGGCGCGCTGATGAAAGTCTACGAATACAGCCTGACCCCGGCCTGGCAAACCGTCAGCCAGCGCCTGGCCACTCGGCGCAAGGTATTTGTTGCCGGGTTCCAGACCGAGCGCGGCATCGCCGCGTCCATGGTCCATCTGCTGCAGTACCTGCGCGACGGCGTGCAACTGGTGGACGGCGCCGCCGGGCATTTCGCCGACGTGCTGCTCAGTAACCCTGAGGAGTGCGCGCTGGTGGTGTTCGAAGCCCGGCGTTATTCCCGTCACGCCCTGAACCTGTGCCGCAAGGCCCGTGAAGCCGGGATTGCGGTCACCCTGGTCACCGACACCTTCTGCGACTGGGCCGAGCAAAACGCCGACGAAGTGTTCCGCGTACCCACCGAGTTCAATCTGTTCTGGGAGTCCACGGCGTCGATGCTGTCGCTGGTGCACCTGTTGGTCAACGAGGTGTGCAAGCAGTTGGGCCCCGAAGTCGAAAGACGTCTTGAAGCAACCGCTGCCTTACATAACGAGTTTGTTGGATACACATCCTCACCAGGACCAAAACAATAATCGAGGTGTTAGATGAAAAACGTCATTCGCTTTGCAAGTGCGTGTGCAATGGTCATCGCCGGTGTATCGGGCGCCCAGGCTGAAGTGCTGAAAATCGCCACCGAAGGTGCCTACCCGCCGTTCAACTACGTTGACTCGGACAACAAACTCCACGGCTTTGACGTCGACATCGCCAACGTCCTGTGCGAGCGAATGAAGGTTGAATGCACGATCGTCGCTCAGGACTGGGAAGGCATCATCCCGGCGCTGATGGCCAGGAAATACGATGCGGTGGTCGCCTCGATGATTGCCACCGATGAGCGCAAGAAGAAGATCGCTTTCACCAATCACTACTACCGTACGCCGCTGTCGATAGCCGTGGCCAAGGACTCGAACATCACCGATGCCCAGACCAACTTCAAAGGCCGGTCGGTCGGTGCCCAGTCCTCCTCGACCCAGGCGATCTACGCCGAAGAGCATTACGGCCCGGCCGGTGCCGATGTGAAGTTCTATCCGACGCTGGACGAAGCCAACAGTGATCTTGTCTCCGGTCGAATTGACGGGGTGATTGCCGACAAGTTTCCGTTGGTGGCCTGGGCTCAAAGTACCGGCAAGGACTGCTGCAAGATCATTGGTGACGTCAACGGCACCACCGCCGACGCCTCCATCGCGGTGCGCCAGGGTGACGATGCCCTGCGTGAGCGGTTCAACAAGGCACTGGATGAGATCGTCGCTGACGGCACCTATAAAAAGATCTCCAGCCGCTACTTCGCCTTCGATATCTATTGATCCCTCAGGTCCAGGGCGCTGGCTCTGGACCTTCTTCTCCGGCACCCCTGCCCCGCGCTCCGTGTGAGCGCGTCGGCGGCGTGCAGGCTTAATTTCGCGAGAGGGTTCGGGCATGTTCGAACATCTGTCACTGTTATCTTTTGCCAGCGGCGGTTGGGGTTCGGCCTTGTTGGCCGGTGCTGTGGTGACCATCGCCCTGGCCCTCAGCTGTGTGCCGATCGGCTTGCCGCTGGGCCTGGGTGTGGCGCTGGCGGCGCGCTCCAGACGACGCTGGCTGCGGGTCTGGGCCACAGCGTTTTCAACGGTATTCCGTGGGCTGCCCGAGCTGCTGACGCTGCTGATCATTTATTACGGTTGCCAGATCGCCGCGCAGAAGATTCTCGCCGCAATGGGCTATCAGACCGAAGTGACGATCAACACCTTCGTTGCCGCGATGATCGCCTTCAGCCTGGTGTTCGCCGCATTTTCCAGCCAGATCTGGCTCGGTGCCTTCAAGACCGTGCCCAAGGGGCAGTTCGAAGCGGCCGCAGCACTGGGGCTGTCCAAGCGCACCACCTTTCGCAAAGTCGTGCTCCCGCAACTGGCGCGCATTGCCCTGCCGGGTCTGTCGAATAACTGGCTATCACTGCTCAAGGACACCTCGCTGGTATCGACCATTTCACTGGTCGACCTGATGCGTCAGACCAACCTGGCCGTCAGCGTGACCAAGGAGCCGATGTTTTTCTACGCCGTGGCCTGCTTCGGTTACCTGTTTTTCTCGGCACTGTCCGGTCGCTTGTTCCACTTTCTCGAGCAGTACTTCAGCCGCCATCAACGGAGTGCCCGGCCATGAGCTTCGATGATGTGCTGAACCTGTTCCTCAGCCCCGAACTGATCGAGCGCTATGGGGCGCGCTTTATCGACGGGTTGCTGGTGACCGGCAAACTGGTAGCGATTTCCTTCACGCTGGGCGCCCTGCTCGGCCTGCTGATCGCCCTGGGCCGGCTATCTAGCAACCGTTTTGTGCGCAGCTTTACCGGCGCCTACGTGTACTTCTTCCGTGGCTCGCCGCTTCTGGCGCAGCTGTTCATGCTGTATTACGGCCTGGGTTCGTTCAAAAGTTTCTGGCAAGACGTCGGTCTGTGGTGGTTCTTCCGTGATGCCTGGTTCTGCACATTGCTGGCGTTCACGCTGAACACTGCGGCCTATCAGGCCGAAATTCTGCGTGGCAGCCTCCTGGCGGTCGCCCAGGGCCAGCGCGAAGCCTCGAAAGCCTTGAGCCTGTCGCGCTGGACGACCTTTCGCAAAGTCATCCTGCCGCAGTCGTTGCTGGTGGCCATCGGGCCGCTGGGTAACGAGCTGATCCTGATGATCAAGGCCAGCGCCATTGCCTCGCTGGTGACCATCTACGACCTGATGGGTGTGACCAAGCTGGCCTTCTCCCGCAGCTTCGATTTCCAGATCTACCTGTGGGCCGCGGTGCTTTATCTGCTGATCGTTGAAGTGGTGCGACGCAGCCTGAAACTGATCGAAGGCCGCCTGGGCCGTCATTTGAACTGAACCGACTTTCCCGGGCGGCCATCGCTGCCCGTGTACCAAGGATCTATCCATGCATTGCGAAACCATTGTTCTTGGCGCCGGGATTGTCGGCGTCAGCACGGCGTTACATTTGCAGGCTCGCGGCCGCAAAGTGGTGCTGCTCGACCGCCAGCAACCGGGCAACGGCACCAGCCACGGCAACGCCGGGTTGATCGAGCGCGCCAGCGTGATTCCCTACGCGTTCCCGCGTCAGCTCTCGAAGTTGCTGCGCTATGGCCTCAACCAACAGTCCGACGTGCGCTACAGCCTGCGCCATCTGCCCAAGGCCGGCCCATGGTTGCTGCAGTACTGGCGCCATTCTGGCCCCAAAGGACTGGCCGCGGCCACCCGCACCATGCTGCCGCTGGTGGAGCGCTGCGTCAGCGAACATGACCTGCTGGCGGAACCGGCCGGCATGACCGGACTGATTCAAGGCGACGGCTGGATCGAAGCCTTTCGCGATCCGGCCGCATTCGAAAAGGCCCAACAGGATGCCTTGGATCTGAGCGAGTACGGGTTGAACTATGTGGTCCTCGACCAACAGCAGATCCACCAGCGCGAATCCGGGCTGCATGCCGACATTATCGGGGGCCTGCACTGGCTGGACCCCAAGACCGTCAGCGATCCGGGCGGCCTGACCCGGGGTTACGCCGAGCTGTTCAAAAAACGCGGTGGAACCTTCGTCCTTGGCGACGCCCTGACCCTGCGCCAAAACAACGGCCAATGGCAGGTGCAAAGCGACGAGGGCCTGATCACCGGCAACGAGGCAGTGATCGCCCTCGGCCCCCAGGCCCGAGATCTTTTCGAACCTCTGGGCTATCGCATTCCATTGGCGATCAAGCGCGGCTACCACATGCACTACGCGGCCAGGCCCGGCACGCATCTGCATCACCCGATTCTCGATCCGGTGGGCGGCTACGTGCTGGCGCCGATGGTGCGCGGCATTCGTTTGACCACCGGCATCGAGTTCGCCGACAGCGATGACCCGATCAATGAAATCCAGCTGCGCCGCTGCGAAGAGCATGCCCGGCACTTCTACCCGCTGGGCGAACGCCTCGATGCCCTACCCTGGCTCGGTCGCCGGCCGTGCCTGCCGGACATGTGCCCGGTGATTGGCCCGGCCAGTCGCCACCCGGGGCTGTGGTTCAACTTCGGCCACGCTCACCACGGCCTGACCCTGGGTCCGGTCAGCGGTCGCCTGCTGGCTGAAATGATGACCGGCAGCATGCCGTTTACCGACCCGGCGCCCTATAGCGCCGATCGCTTCCATTGATCGCTGGAGACCTGAGCATGCAAACCAGTACTGCCCTGCTGCAACCCTCTGTGTTCGCTGCCGCCGATACCCGCAAAGTCGTGGTCGATATCAACGGGCTGGACAAGTACTACGGCGCCTTCCATGTGCTGCGCGGTATCGATTTGAAAGTCCGCGAAGGCGAACGCATCGTCCTCTGCGGACCTTCCGGCTCCGGCAAGTCGACCTTGATCCGCTGCATCAACCGGCTGGAAATCGCCGAAAAAGGCAGCATTCTGATCGACGACACCGACCTGTCGCAGAACACCCGCCAAGCCGCCAAAGTGCGCAGCGAAGTGGGCATGGTGTTCCAGCACTTCAACCTGTTCCCGCACATGAGCGTCCTCGACAACTGCACCCTGGCGCCGATGTCGGTACGCGGCCTGCCGCGTAAAACAGCCGAAGAATTGGCGCGCAACTACCTCAACAAAGTCGGCATCGAAAACCAGGCCGACAAATACCCCAGCCAACTCTCCGGCGGCCAGCAACAGCGCGTAGCCATCGCCCGGGCGCTGTGCATGGAACCGAAAATCATGCTGTTCGACGAACCGACCTCAGCGCTGGACCCGGAAATGGTCAGTGAAGTCCTCGACGTCATGGTCAAACTCGCCGGCAGCGGCATGACCATGCTCTGCGTCACCCACGAAATGGGCTTCGCCCGGCAAGTAGCTGAAAGGGTGCTGTTTCTGGACGGCGGAAAAATCATCGAGGATGCACCGCCGAATGACTTCTTTGGCGCGCCGAAGAGCGCACGGGCCAAAGCGTTTCTTGCGCAGATTGTGCATTGAGACAGGGCCGGGATCGGCTAATGCCGGTCAGTTAAGCGAACGCAGCCTTTGTGGGAGCAGCCGGTCGACGTTCGATTGCTCGCGATGACGTTAACGATGACGCGTGTTTGCTGGATAAACGCGTCGCCCTCAGGTCCATCGTCGGAACGCCGCCCGGAGCAAGCTCGCTCCTCCACATTCCGAAGCCGCGATACAGCAATTGCTCAACGATGCAGGTTTTGGCACCGCTACACGATTTTTCAGCAGCCTGTTCTGGGGCGCCTGGATAACCTGCAAAGAAGGCTGAACAGTCCCATTGTCCCTCTGTAAGAAGAACGTGCGATGGCCCGCATAGGCCATCGACGTTTCCAGCGTTTCAAACCGATCAGAGTGAATTCGGCGACACGATGATCTTTACGTTGTGCTCCTTGTTGTTGACCAGTTCTTCAAAGCCCTGACTGACGATTTGTTCCAGGTTGATTCGCCCGGTCACCAGTGGCGTGATATCCAGCCGGCCATCGGCAATAAAAGCGATCACATCGGCAAATTCGCCGTTGTAGGCCAAGGCCCCCAACACCTGTTTCTCGGTGGCCACCAGCTCGAAGAAGTTGAATTCGCTCGGCTCTTCGAAGATGCCCACCAGCACACATTTGCCTGCCTTGCGGATCAGATCGATGGCCAGTTTGGCCGTGTGTTTGTTCCCGATACATTCGAAGCTGACGTCCGCGCCCAGGCCACCGGTCAGGCGGCGAACTTCGGCCAGTGCGTCGCATTGGTTGGGGTCCAGCACGTGGCTGGCGCCGACTTCCACTGCCTTGGCCTTTCGCGCACTGGACATTTCCAGGGCGATGACCTGGGCGGCTCCGGCCGCTTTGGCGCACATGATGGTGCACAGGCCGATGGTCCCGGCGCCGACCACCACCACGTTCTGACCCAACAGGCTGCCGGCTTTTTTCACCGCATGCATGCCTACCGCCAGCGGCTCGATCAGTGCGCCGGCTTCGGCGGGAAAGTTGGCCGGCAGTTTGTACAGCAGGTTGGCCGGGACGTTGACCAGTTCGGCGAAGGCACCGTTGTTCATCAACCCGGTGAAGGCCAGGTTCTCGCAAATGTTGTACAGCCCGTGGGTGCAGTAGTAGCAGGTGCCGCAATGCTGACAGGCATCGGCGGCCACTTGCTCACCGACCGTGAAGCCGCTTACATCGGCACCCATCCCGACAATCTCACCGCAGAACTCATGGCCGAGAATGCATTGGCCCTTGATCCCGGTCAGCGGGTGCGGTGCGTCTACCGGGATGAACACCGGCCCTGCAGCGTATTCATGCAGGTCGGAGCCGCAGATGCCGCACCACTTCACGCGGATCTGCACCCAGCCGGCAGGTGGCGCGATGGGCAGCGGCACGTCTTCCACGCGGATATCGTTGCGGCCATGCCAGACGGCAGCGCGCATGCTGCGGGTTTGCTTGCTTGAAAGACTCATGGATCGTTTCTCCTTGAAATCGCTCAGGCCCGCCTGCCGCGAAGGCAGCCGGGGACGCCGTCAGTGTTGTTGCACAAAGTCGAGAATCAGCCGGTTGACCTGCTCCGCCGCTTCCATTTGCACCATGTGCGCCTGGCCCGGGAGCAATTGGACCTGCGCTGACAAACCCTCGGCGTGCGCAACCGGAATGATCGCGTCATCGCTGCCCCAGATCAGCAGCACCGGTTGCGGTCCGTCTTGCACCACTGCACGCAGGTCGACCTGCTGTTGCCCTGCGGTGAACAGCGTGCAGGCCAGCTGGCGCAAGGCGCTATCGACACCTTCCAGTCGCTTGTACTTGAGCATGTCTTCGAGCATCTGACGGTTCACCAATTCTGGATTGGAGAACAATTGCACCAGCTGTGGCTTGAGCGCGTTGCGGTTGGTCGCGTCAATAAAGCCTTGCAGGTAATCGCCATTGATCTGCGCCCCCAGACCAGCGCTGCCGATCAGGGTCAGCGAGCGCACCCGCTGTGGTGCAAGCCGCGCGGTGTTCAAGGACACCGCCCCGCCCATGGAATGCCCGACCAGATGCACGGCCTCAATGTCCAGATGATCAAGTAACGCCAGTACCACCTCACTCAATTCATCAAGGTCACCGCGCAATAGCGTCTTGCCCGACTCGCCGTGGCCCGGCAGATCCAGTGCGATCACCCGTCTCCCTGCGGCCAGCGCTTCGTGGTTGAACATCCAGTTGTTCAGATCACCGCCCAAGCCATGTATCAATAGCAGCGGTGTGCAGCCCTCTCCGCGCTCGAAATAGCGAATGATGCGCCCGTCCAGCTCGATCTTTTGCGGTGCTGGCCCGCTGTCTTCATCACCAGCATCTCCCGGCACGAAGCTGGCCTGGAACTGCTCGACCACCGCGTCGATTTCTTCCTCACTGGCTTCTCCCTCGACGATGATGCCGAGCAAGGCACCGACCGACAGGGTTTCGTCCTGACGCGCAATGGTGCGTCGCAATACCCCGGAAAACGGTGCTTCGACACTGCTGGAAATTTTGTCGGTTTCCACATCGAGCACTTCATCGCCCTTGACGATGGCATCGCCCTGCTCCTTGAGCCAGACGTCGACCCGCCCTTCAGTCATCGACAGCCCCCACTTGGGCATGGTCAGGGTGTGGATCTGGCTCATGGGCGCGTCCTCCACTCGATGAGCTTGAGCACCGCGGCTTCGATCTTCGCCGCGTCAGGGATGTACAGGTCCTCCAGGGCGTCGGAGAACGGCACCGGAGTATGCGGCGCGGTGACCATTTCGGTCGGTGCCCGCAAGGCCGAAAAGGCTTTTTGCGCCACCAGTGCGCAAATGTCGGTGGCCATCGAACAGCGCGGGTTGGCTTCGTCGATCACCACCAGGCGTCCGGTCTTTTCCACGCTTTCAAGGATGCTGTCCTCATCCAGCGGGCTGGTGGTGCGCAGGTCGATCACCTCGCAGTCGATACCGCGCCCCGCCAGACTGCGGGCCGCGTCCATCGCCAGATTAGCCGTACGGCCGTAGGAAACCAGGGTTACGTCCTTGCCATCGCGAAGGACGTTGGCCTCGCCAAAAGGAATCGCATAGAGCTCTTCCGGCACCTCGCCTTGCAGGCTGTAGAGCATCTTGTGCTCACAGAAAATCACCGGATCGTTGTCGCGAATCGCCTGGATCAACAAACCTTTGGCGTCATAGGGCGACGACGGGCAGACCACTTTCAAGCCAGGGATGTGGGTCCACACAGAGGTGAGCATTTGCGAGTGCTGAGCGGCCGCCCGCAGGCCGGCGCCGACCATAGTGCGGATGACCAGCGGCGTAGAGGCCTTGCCGCCGAACATATAGCGGAATTTCGCCGCCTGATTGAGGATCTGGTCCAGGCAACAGCCGGCAAAGTCGACGAACATTAACTCGCATACCGGCCGCACACCGCAGGTCGCAGCGCCGACAGCAGCACCGACATAGCCCAGTTCGGACAAGGGAGTGTCCAGTACCCGTCCGGGAAATTGGTGGTAAAGCCCTTTGGTGACCCCGAGCACACCACCCCAGGCGTCGTTTTCACCGGGGGCACCGGCGCCACCCGCCACGTCCTCGCCCATGATGAATACACTGGGGTCGCGGTGCATTTCCTGGGCCAGGGCTTCATTGATTGCCTGTTGATAGCTGATTTTTCTCGCCATGATGAAGGTCTCGATTCTTGTTATTGGGGGCGTTCAGGGATAGGAGACGTAAACGTCGGTGAGCAGGTCGGCCGCCGTCGGTTTGGGATCGGATTTGGCCTTGCGCACCGCGTTTTCGATCAGCCGCTCGACCTCGTCGTCGATCTGGTCCAGTTGGCTGGCATCGACCAGACCGGCCCGAGTGGTGCGCTCGCGAAATTGCATCAGGCAGTCGTTGTGCTCGCGAAAATGCTTCACTTCGTCAGGGGCCCGATAGGTCTGGGCATCGCCCTCGAAGTGGCCGTAGTAGCGAGTCAATTTGACCTCGATCAGCGACGGACCCTCGCCGGCGCGGGCACGTTCGACGGCGGCGCCGGCGGCTTCTTGAACGGCGAAGAAGTCGAAGCCGTCCACCGTGACCCCAGGCATGCCGAACCCGGCGGCACGGTCGGCAATGTGATCGCAGGCCACTGACCAGTTGGACGCCGTGGCCTCGGCATAACCGTTGTTCTCGGCAATGAACAGGCATGGCAGATTCCACACCGAAGCCATGTTCATCGCTTCGAACACCGCGCCTTCGTTAGAGCCGCCGTCACCGAAAAACACCACCGCCACGCTGTCGGTGCCCTTGAGTCTGGCCGCCAGCGCCGCGCCGACAACCAGGGGGGCTCCGGCACCAACGATACCGTTGGCGCCGAGCATGCCTTTCTCGAAATCGGCAATATGCATGGAGCCGCCCTTGCCCTGGCAGACCCCGGTTTTCTTGCCGTAGATCTCGGCCATCATCCCGTCCACATCGACGCCTTTGGCGATGCAATGACCGTGGCCACGGTGGTTGGAGGCGATGCAATCGTCATCGCCAAGATGGGCCATGACCCCGGCAGCGGAGGCTTCTTCGCCAGCGTAGAGGTGGACAAAACCGGGAATCTCGCCGGTGGCGAACTCCACGTGCAGGCGCTCTTCGAAAGCGCGGATGGTGCGCATCACCTTGTAGGCATGCAGCAATTGATCAGCGGACAGGTGTGTCGACATTTTTATTCTCCAGGGTTGTCTCGAGTCGAAAGATTCACGGGGTGTTGCGGGTGATCACGGCCGATGGACAGCAGTCGGCGTTGCGCCGCGTAGGCCAGTGCGGCGGTTACATCGATGCTCAGTGGGCCGCAGGCGTCGAGGGTGACGGTGGGCCGGTCATGGGCGTTGAACTCGATTTCCCGTTCGCCATCCAGGGCCAGGGTGCCGCTGGGCAACGACAGGCAATGGGCGACGCCCGGCTCCAGGCTACCGGCGGCGAGTACCCCGCAGCCTTGCAACAGACCGGGCGCCAGCGGTACCAGCAACGCCTCGCAAGATTGCGGATCAAGGCGCATCCAGGCTCCGCCCGGGGCCTGGCGGGACACCGGAAACCACAAGCCGCACAGCGCCGAAAGCCCGATGGCCTGGGGCTCGGCGAAAGTCACGAAAACCTCCGCCAGATCCGCTGCGCGGCTGATCGCCCGAGCGCCGATAAACGGCAACGACGACACTGCAACATCCACCAATGCCCATTCGCACACACCTCGGGTGGGCTCGCGGACTAACAGGCGTTTATTGCGTCGCAGGGCAATCTCGGGAGGAATCCGCCCGCTGGCGAAAAGCCCGCCAGCCAGACCGGCACTGGTGGCTTCGCGCAATTCGGGAAAGGCGTTGTTAGTGCCGGTGGACAGGGTCAGCAACGGGATATCGCCAATCTCGGCCGCCACCGCTTTGTGGGTACCGTCGCCGCCCAGGACTGCAATCAGCGACACGCCGCGCTCGGCCATCAAACGCGCCGCCTTGCGGGTGTCTTCGACGCTCTGGCGCAGGGTGATGTCGAGAAATTCCAGAGCTGGCCAATGACTGGCGCGTGCCTGTCGGCCCTGGCTGTTCTTCAGCACTGCCGCGGCGATGCCGGTCATGTCGGTGGGGATCAGCACCTGCTCGACGCCAGTAGCACCGAATGCAGCTAGCAGACGCTGAATCACTGAGACCTTGTCGGTGCTGGAAAACAGCCCGGCATTGGCGGTCAACCGCCGCAGGTCTCGACCCGACGCCGGGTTGGCAATGATCCCCACCGTCAATGGCGCACGGCTCATGGCGTAACCCGGACAGTCGAACAGCCAGGTCGGGAGCAGCCCGGGGAAACGGATCGGCAGTGGGACATACAGGAACCTCTCGTTATTGTTATGGTTGCCTGGGCTAGAGCAAGGCCGATGCCATAACGCTGTAAGTCGCTGAAAACGCCCGAACTAGAGAGGTTCATGAAGAATATGGGAGCACCCGGGGCACGCCGTTTCTGAGACGCGGCATGTCAGGTTGCGCGCAAGGAAAGCGAGACGCTGAGACGTTGCGTCTCACCTCGATCGGTCGGCGTCCTGTCGCTTGTCTGAAGGCTATGAACAGCGCTTAATGGCCGCACAACTACAAAAAGCTGGAAACGGAGGCCCTATGCTTTCCGCACACTCTAAGGCCCATGTGGATTGCGTCAGTCGCGTACTGAAGAATGCCGCGCACTTGCCGCAAGTGCCGGTACCGAGCCTGATTCTCGATTCCTGGCGCCGCTCCATGGAGCAGCACCATCTCGACCCTGGCTCGTTGCAGGGGCCGCGTATTCTTTCGCAGAACGTGCTCAATGAATGCCGCGAGCGCTCCGAACTGTTCCTGCGTATCGCCAGCGAAGAAGTTGCCCGCCTCCATGGCCGGGTACGCGACGCTGACTACTGCGTGCTGCTTACCGACGCACAGGGCCAGACCATCGACTATCGGGTCGAGGCGGCAATTCGCAATGACTGCCGCAAGGCCGGGTTGTATCTGGGCACCTGCTGGTCGGAAGGCGAAGAAGGCACCTGCGGAGTCGCTGCGGTACTCACCGCCAAGGCGCCGGTCACAGTCCACAAACGTGATCATTTCCGCGCAGCGTTCATCGGTCTGACCTGCTCTGCCGCGCCGGTCTTCGACCCACAGGGCGAGTTGCTCGGGGTACTCGATGTGTCGGCCGTGCAGTCCCCCGATGACCGCCGTTCCCAGCACCTGATCCGGCAAATGGTGGTGCAGAGCGCCCGGGAAATCGAACAGGCATTTTTCATGAATAGCGTCCAGGGTTACTGGGTGCTGCGTGCCCACAGCACCCCCGGTTATGTTGATAGCCAGCCCGACTTCCTGTTCGCCTGGGATGAGGAAGGCAGCCTCAAGGCGCTGAACCCGGCGGCACGCCAGTTTTTGCTGCAGCGCTACGGTCAGCTCCCCGAGCATATCGGCCAGGTATTCGACCAGCAGATCCTGCATCGAGCGACGGACGAGTCCCTTTGCCTGCTGCGCAATCACGGCGGGCAGAGTGAACTGCATGCACGCTTGAGCGCCCCTCGCCGTCCTGCCAAAAGGTCCTCGCGGGTTGAAATCGCCGCCACGGAACTTGACCCGCGTATCGCCGAAAGCCTGCGCCTGGCGGTACGAGTCAAGGACCGTAACTTGCCGGTGCTGATTCAGGGGGAAACCGGATCGGGCAAGGAAGTGTTCGCCCGTCAACTGCACCAGGCGAGCAGCCGACGCGAGCGCCCTTTCATCGCGGTGAACTGTGCAGCGATCCCGGAGAGCCTGATCGAGAGTGAACTGTTCGGCTATGTTGCCGGGGCCTTCACCGGCGCATCGAGCAAAGGCCTGCAAGGCCTGCTGCAACAGGCCGATACCGGCACGCTGTTCCTCGACGAAATTGGTGACATGCCGCTGGCTTTGCAGACCCGGTTACTGCGGGTCCTGGCGGAGGGTGAAGTAGCGCCACTGGGCGCTTCTCGGTCCAGGGTCGTGGATATTCAGGTGATCTGTGCGACCCACCGTAACCTGGAAGGACTGGTCAGGAGCGGAGACTTCCGTGAAGATCTGTACTTTCGCCTCGGCGGAGCGCGCTTCCAGTTGCCGCCCTTGCGCGAACGCAGTGACCGTTTGGCGTTGATCAACCGCGTTCTCGCTGAGGAATCGGAGCTGTGCGGTGTGTCGGTGAAAATCAGCACCGCAGCGCTGGAGTGCCTGCTCGGCTATCGCTGGCCGGGCAATGTCCGTGAGCTGCGCCATGTCCTGCGCTACGCCTGCGCCGTGTGTGAGGCGCACGTCATCCAGTTGAGTCATTTGCCGGGGCAACTACAGGGTTCAGGGCTCGACGCCCTGCCCTCGACCGGCGGTAACGAAACCACCGATTGTCCAGAGCGTCAGGCGCTGCTCGATGCATTGGTCCGTCACCGCTGGAAACCGATAGCCGCCGCAAAAGCCTTGGGTATTTCCCGTGCGACGCTTTATCGACGGGTGCATCAGCACCGGATAGAGATGCCCGGAAGAACCCCGGCTTGAATCGCGCCGGCCATGGCCAGGCTCTCCATCACCTGAGTGACCGCCCGAATGCGGTGATCGGCAGCCTCCAGCAACACATCGAGGGGAGCTTGAGTGTCGACAAACAGAGCCGGGATATCGCAATCGTTGCTGGTGAGGGCCATATAACGGTTGCAAGATTGATCTTCAAGACTATGGATCGTTCCCACGCTCCCGCGTGGGAATGCAGCCGTGACGCTCTGCGTCACTGCCGAAGCGATTGCTGCGCGTCCAGTGAGGCATTCCCACGCAGCGCGTGGGAACGATCCAACTCCCCCACCCTAATCACCAAGTGGATCGATCTTCAAGACCGGCCCTATGCATCGTTCCCACGCTCCCGCGTGGGAATGCAGCCCGTGACGCTCTGCGTCACTGCCGAAGCGATTGCTGCGCGTCCAGTGAGGCATTCCCACGCA